>JAFGOJ010000021.1 GCA_016926575.1 Anaerolineae bacterium
CTGCTGTGGAGCGTCCTAAGCGGCTTGAGCGATTCACCAACCCCGGGCGATTGCCTTGCATTCGCGTGTGCGGCTTGTCTGGGCGCTGTAAGGCGTTTTCGCGTTTCTACCGCTTCGAATTCCCGGGTAGGGGGTGCGTTTGTTCCTTGGGGCACATTCTGTCATTCCCGCGAAAGCGGGAATCTATGGGGGGCTTGGATGCCCGCTTTCGCGGGCATGACGGCCTCTGTCCGCATGACTGCCCCAGGGAGCAAATACACCCACGGGTAGGGGGGAACCATAGAAGTCGTTTTGCACCTTGCCGCGGCGTGTGTTATACTCTGTGGATACTTGCTCAGGCTGCGCGCCTGGCAGTTACCTCTGTGGAAGATATGGGAAAACCGGGGCGTGATGTGCACCTGCCCGGTCGAGCGAGCGACAGTGTCGACGATGGATCATTTCTTACAGGCGATGGCGCGGCGGTTGCGCCCCGATTTCGACGCGTTGAGCGACGTCGAGCGTACGGCCTACGTCGGCGATCTGTTCGGTATCCTCTACGGCGCGCCTCTGGCGCTGGGTGTGCTCGTGTGGCTGGCTGCCAGCACCGAGGTCGCGGTCTTGCGCGCGCAGTGGCCGATCCTGGTGTTTCTTTTCTCGCTGCTGTTCATCTTCGACCGGCTCGGCTTTTTCATGTTCATCGAGGTCAAGCCGGGGGTGTATGCGAACTTCGGCGGGTCGCTCGATACGCTGATCGTCTGGTCGGCGGCGCTGCTCTTCGGGCCGAGCGCTTTGTGGTTGGCGGTTTTGTTGACGCTGGTCGGTTTCCTGCGCGACTGGCGCACTGCCAACCACGACGGCCGGGTGAACCTCCTGCGGCGCGTTGTGTTGTCTGTGGCGGCGGAATGTGCCGCACTGATCGGCCTGACATTTTACGTCCGCTTGGGCGGTACGTTTCCCCTCTCCGGCCTGGCCCTGGCCGAAGCGATGCCTGCCTTCATCGCCACGGGCGTCAGTTTCTTGATCAACGTGGTGGTCTTGATCCCCTTCATTATCTACCTCAGCCGCGCGCCGGCGTTGGCGGAGGGCTCGAGCGACGCGCTGTTTCGCTTCTGGCTCATCTCGATTGGCTGGCCGATCTTGGTGCAACCCTTCGCTGTCCTGGCGGCTAGTTTCTACACCCAGAGCCGGCTGTTCGGCTACCTCTTCTTCATCGCCGGGGTGATGTTGGTCAGCCTGTTGGCGAACCAGTTGAGCAGAGCCTTCGAGCGCAGCCAGCTCCGCTCGCGGGAGTTGGAGAAGCTGGAGCAACTGAGCCGTGCCATCGTCAACGCGCCGCCCGACGTCGGTGCCCTGCCGGAGATCCTGAAAACGCACGTGGCCAACGTGATGTTCCCCTACACCGCCATCGAGATCTACGTCTTTCCCGACCAGGTGCTCTTATGTCATCCGGAGGACCGCCCGCCGGTCGATTTGGCAGTCTGGGAATGGCTGCGCGAGTCTTCCGAGGCACACGTCTTCCTGCCCAAGGACAGGCTGCCGTGGGGCAGCACGCTGAACGACCAGGCGGTGGCGCTCGTGCCCATTCTCGACGTCGAGAGCGCGCGGCTGATCGGCGGCATCTACCTCGCGCGCCATCGTGACCCGGAGTCACTGCCCGATCTGCTGCCGGCTGCCCAGTCGCTTGCGGCGCAGGTGGCGTCGTTCCTGCACAGCATCACCGTCTATGAACAGAGCCTGGAGCACCAGCGGGTGGAACAAGAGCTCTACCTGGCGTGGCAGATTCAAGTCAGCTTCCTCCCAGAGAGGCTGCCGGAGATACCCGGCTGGCAGTTGGCGGTGAAGTTGCAGCCGGCGCGGCAGACGTCCGGCGATTTCTACGACGTGATCGCCCTGCCCAACGGCCGCTTTGGGATCCTGATCGCCGACGTGGCCGACAAAGGATTGGGAGCCGCGCTGTACATGGCGTTGAGCCGGACGCTCCTGCGCACCTACGCCATCCAGTACCACACGCGCCCGGATCACGTCTTCAAGGTGGCGAACCAGCGCTTGCTTTCGGACACCGACGTGAGCATGTTCGTGACCACCTTCTACGGGATTTTGGACCCGGCCTCGGGCATGCTGACCTACTGCAACGCGGGCCACAATCCGCCGATATTCCTCAGCACGCGCAACGGGGGCGACGTGTGCCTGTTGCAGCGCACGGGGATTGCCCTCGGTGTGATGGAAGATGCGGCATGGGATCACGCGACGATCAGCCTCACCGCCGGCGACGTGTTGACGCTGTATACGGATGGCGTCACCGACGCTGAAGACGTGTCGCACCAGTTCTTTGGCGTCGACCGGCTGGTGACAACGGTGCAGTCCAACCGCGGACGGCCGGCGCAGCAGATGCAGGCCGCGGTGGCGGCGGCTGTGCGCGAGTTCGTGGGCGATGCGCCCCAGTTCGACGACATCACCTTGATGGTGCTGTCGCGGGAGTAGCGGTCCCTGCGGGGCTACCACAAACGGGCGAAAATGCCCACCCTCCCGCAGGTTCCAAACCTGCGGGAGGGTGAAGGCCGCCTGAGGCATTACCCAGGCCCATTTGCGGAAGGGGTCCGGGGGAACCGGAAGGAAACCGGGAAGGGAAACCGCAGGTTTCCCCGTTTCCCGTTTCCCCGGCGGGGTGCAGGGGCGGAGCCCCTGCAAGGCATTGTTAACCGAGGGCGGCGGGTTTGAAACCCGCC
>JAFGOJ010000194.1 GCA_016926575.1 Anaerolineae bacterium
CAGCGTGACGCCCGCTCGGCGCGGGTCCACGACCCGCGCCACCGCCGGGTCACGGACCCGGCGGGAGCAATAACGTCGGCTATTTTCGGAACAGTATGACTCATCTGAAACGGGAGACAGGTATGGCAGAGGAACATGCGGCCGTCACGGCCCACCGACCACTAACTGAGCTTGGCCAACACGCAGTCGTGCAGGCGCGTAACCGCCTGTACAACCGTCTCACGCTGATCATCCTTGCGGTCACCATCCCGCTCCTTGCTCTGGCTGTCATCTTCATTAGCTACCTCGCCGGTTCCCGGATCAGGCAAAATGCCGAAGACCAATTGCGCAGCATGAACTATGCCCTTTCGACCAACACGTCGATCTGGTTGGACATGAACGCCGCGGCCTTGCAGGAGCTGGCCAGTCTGGACGACATCATCAGTATGGACCCGGAGCGTCAGGAACCGCTCCTGGTGGCGATGGCCAACGCTTACTCGCACATCTACCTCGTCAGCACGACCGATTGGGATGGGATGAACGTGGCGCGCAGCGACGACCAGCCGCTCCAGCATTACGGGCGGCAACTCTGGCAGATCGGTGCCCGGAACGGCGTTCCACTGACCTTCGAGGTGCTGGTGGACGAAGCGACGGGCCAGTCTTCGCTGGTTACGTCGATCCCCATCGAGCGCGAGTCCGGCACCATCGTCGGCGTGGTGATGTTCGCCAGCCACCTGGCCCAGGTCAGCCAGGAAGTGCGCGCCATCCCCACCGGCAACACCGGCATTGCGTACATCGTCGACGCGCAGAACCGGGTCGTCGCGCATACCAACCCGGTCATCGCCGAGGAGATGCGGGACTTCGATACCTATCCTCCCGTCTTTGCCTTGAGAGGGGGGCAGCGCGGCATCATTCGTTTTACGGACGACGACGGCGTCGTGTGGCAGGCGTACGTCGATTCCCTGCCCAACGGGTGGGGCGTGGTCGTCCAACAGCAAGAGTCGGAGCTGTTGAATGCGTTGACCATCTTCCAACAGATTTCGTGGGTGGCCTTGGCCGTCGTCATGGTGCTGGTTGGCAGCATTGCCTCGGCCGTCATCCGCCGCGCGCTGCGCCCGATCGAGACGCTGACCGAAGCGGCGACCGCCATCGCCGCCGGCGAATTGGATCGCACGGTCACTGTGGAACGGAACGACGAGATAGGCGTGCTGGCCCAGAGTTTCAACAGTATGACCGCGCAGTTGCGCGGGCTGATCAGCGGTCTGGAGCAGCGCGTGGCCGAGCGCACGCGCGGCCTGGAGGCCGCAGCGGAAGTGTCGCGCGCCACGACGTCGCTGCTCGATCCCGCCAAATTGCTCGAACAGGTCGTCGACCTGGTGCGCGCCCGTTTCGACCTCTACTACGTGGGCCTTTTTCTGTTGGACGAAGCCGGGGAGTACGCGGTGCTGCACGCCGGCACGGGCAAGGCCGGGCGGCAGATGGTCTTCGCAGGCCACAAATTGTCCGTCGGCGGCGACTCGATGATCGGGCAGTGCATCTCTCAGGGCTACGCGCGGATCGCGCAGGACATCACCGCCGAAGAGACGCACTTCGACAATCCTCTTCTGCCGGAGACCCGCTCGGAGATGGCGCTGCCGCTGCGTTCTCGCGGGCGCGCGATCGGCGCGATGACGGTGCAGAGCGCGCAGATGGAGGCGTTCGATGATGCGGACGTTGCCGTGATGCAGACGATGGCCGACCAGGTCGCCGTGGCTATCGACAACGCGCGCCTCTTCGCCAGCTCCCAGGCTGCGCTGGCCGAGATGGAGGCCAGCCAGCGCCGCTATCTGGGCCGGGCGTGGGAAGCGTACGACCGCTCCCGCAGGCTCAGCGGCTACGAACTGACGCCCACCGGAACTGTCCCGATTGATCACGCGTTCCTGCCCGAAACGCACCTGGCGATGACCAGACAACAACTGACGGTGGAGCGGGTAGCCGGCGCGCAGGCGGAAGACGATGCCTCGCTGGCGGCTCCCATCCTCTTGCGCGGGCAACCCATCGGTGCCTTGGGCTTCAGGGGTGTCAAGCGCGAATGGAGCGCCAGCGAGATCGCCCTGATCGAAACGATCAGCGAGCAGTTCGCCCTGGCGGCGGAGAACCTGCGCCTGATCGAAGAGAGCCAGCGCCGCGCGGCCCGCGAACGGCTGACGCGCGAAATTACCGAGAAGATGCGCCGCGCTGCCGACATCGAAACCTTGCTCCAGACCACGGTGCAGGAGATGACGACGGCGCTCGGCACAGCGGGGGCCTTCGTCCAACTGAGCCAGGAAACGGAGCCGCCGGGCAATGGGCAGAGCGCGCCGTCGGCAGAGCACGCTGCCCCTTCGACGCCAACGCCGGAGGCTGAGGGCGAGCCCACAGGGTCGCCTGGAGAATGACTATGGAAACCAGCCTGCCTGTCAGACACACGGAATCGGTCAGCCGCCGCATTTTGGGAAGGATAGCGACCTTGAGTGTCATCGCCGTCTTGACGGTGCTCGTCGCTGCCGGCGTGGGGCTGTGGGGGACGCTTCAAGGCGTGCAGCGTCGGTTGGATGAGACCGGCGGCGAGGCCGCGCGCGCTTTCGACGTCTTCTTGGGCAACATCCAAAACGACCTCCACTCCACGAGCGATGCCTTGAGCGCCGGTGCAGATGCCACGGCTATGTTGCGGCGCATCCTCGACCGCCAGGCCGATATTTTCGAGCTGACGCTGGTCGATCTGAACGGCACTGTTCTGGCCCGGGAGCGCCGCCTCGGCGGCAGCGGACAGCCGATTGTGGCCCAGCCGTGGCTGCCGGTGGTGGAGGGCGGCGGCACTTACGTAGGGCCGGTCGATTACCGGGAATACGGTGTGCCGGCCGTCGAAGTCGCAGTCTCGTTGACTACGGACCGAGAGATGGATGCCGTCCTGGTGGCCGACGTCAACATGACGCGCATGTGGGAGGTCATCGCGTCCCTGCGGGCCGGCGAGACGGGGTACGTGTACGTCACCGATGCGACCGGTCAGGTGATCATTCACCCCAACCCACAGATCGTTTCTGAAGGTGCCTCTCTCCAGGATGCGACCGGCGAACTGCCGGAAGCGTTGACCGAGGAGAACTTCACAACGTACGACATGGCCGGTCAAACGGTTATTGGATCGGTTACCCCGATCACGCCCGTATTTTGGTACGTGGTCGTCGAGCAACCCACGGTCGAAGCGCTGAGCCCCTTCCTGGCACAGACGCTCTTTTCTATCTTGCTCCTGCTTGCCGTCGGCGGGTTGGTGCACAGCGCGGTGTTTGTCACCCGCGACCAGATCGTGCAACCGCTGGAAGTGATGCGCGAGCGCGTCGAGGCGCTGCGAGAGGGCGATCTGACCCAGCGCATCGACATCGCGACGGAAGGCGAGCTGGCGGCCTTGTCCGAGGCGTTCAATGCCCTGGCCAAACAGCTTCAGGAGACGATCGGCACGCTGGAGCAGCGCGTCGCAGAACGTACCCGCGGTCTGGCAACTGCCGCCGAGGTCTCCCACGCCACAACGTCGATCCTCGACCTGAACCAACTCATTCCCCTGGTGGTCGATCTGGTCCGTGAGCGCTTCGACCTCTATTACGTCGGGCTGTTCCTGGTGGACGACATGCAGCAATACGCCGAACTGCGCGCCGGTACGGGCGAGGCAGGGGAAAAGATGATGACACAACACCACCGGCTGGAAATTGGCGGCGGCTCGATGGTCGGGCAGTGTATCAGCCAGGCCGAAGCGTTGATTGCCCTCGATGTGGGTGAAGAAGCGATCCGCTTTGACAACCCTCTGTTGCCGGAGACGCGCTCGGAAATGGCGCTGCCGCTGTATTCCCGCGGGCGCGTGATCGGAGCCGTGAGCGTGCAAAGCACACACGAAGCCGCATTCGACGAAACGGACATCGCCGTGATGCAGACGATGGCCGATCAGGTCGCAGTGGCCATCGACAACGCCAGCCTGTTCGCCAGCACCCAGGCCGCGCTGGAGGAGATGGAAGCCACGCATCTGCGCTACCTGGGGCAGGCCTGGGGTGGGTTCGCCCGCCGCCGCCCGGTCAGCGGCTATTATGCACCGAGCGAGACCAGTACCACTGCTTTGATGGACGAGGTGCTGCCGGAGACCCGGCGCGCTATGCAGGAACCTCGGCTGGTGGTGACCGAAGCCGGCACAGAATCTGAGGGCGCGGCGCTTGTCGCGCCGATCACGCTGCGCGGGCAACCCATCGGTGCGCTGGGGTACAGGAACGTGAGCGTCGAATGGAGCGAGGAGGACGTCGCGCTGGTGCAGGCGCTTAGTGAGCAGTTCGCCCTGGCGGCCGAAAACCTGCGGCTGATCGAGGCCACCCAGCGCCGGGCCGCTCGCGAGCGCCTGACGCGCGAGATCACGGACAAGATGCGCGGCTCTACGAGTGTGGATCGCATTGCCCAGATTGCCATCGACGAATTGTACAAGGCGCTGGGCACGTCGCGTGCCTTTGTCCACATGGGGGTCTCCGCGCAGAGCGACGACGCCGACGGAGGGACGCCCCCCCCGCCCAGCGACAGGGGCGAACCGTAAGTGGAGGAGACGCGCCGTATGGAAGCATTCGCAACGACTCTGACCAACCACGTGGAGCAATTTACGGACGAGCTGGCGCAGCGGCTGCAGATGGCCTCTGGCTACGCCGACCTGCCGGAGGACGAGCGTCGGGAAGTGGCGCGGCGCTGGGTCGAATCCGCTGCCGCCGGCGCAGCCGGCGGCGACCCTGCCCAGTTCGTTCAGGCGCTGCTGGCCGCCCAGCCCGCATTCGATGGCCCGGCCGACGCCCGACAACAGGCGTTGGTGCTGTTGGGCGAGACGCTGGCCCCCGCCGCCGAAGACGCCGCCGCGGCTCACTTCCTCTGGCGCGCCATCGCCCAAGCCCAGTCGGCGCTGGTGCAGGCCGCCGCCCGGCAGGCCGAACAGTCGCAGCATTTGGTAGCGATGATGATGGACAGCGTGCCGTTCGGCATCGTCATCATCGGCCCGGATAAGCGAATCCGGCGCGCCAACCGAGCGGCCCTCTCGATGATGGGCTACGAGGCGGAAGACCAACTCGTCGGGCGCATCTGCCACGACACCCTGTGCCCGGCTACGGCCGGGGAGTGCCCCATTTTCGACCTGGGGCAGACGGTCGACCTTTCCGAGCGCATCCTCATCACCCGGAACCGGCTGCGCGTTCCGATCCTCAAGAGCGTGGCCCGCGTGACGTTCGAGGGGGAAGAGGCACTGTTGGAAGCCTTCGTCGACATTGCTGCGCGCAAAGAGGCGGAGGAGCAACTCGAGAAGTCGCTGGCACGCCTCGAACGCCAGGTGCAGATTAGTGTGCAGGTAGCCCAGGAGATCGCTGCCACCAGCAGTTTGGACGAGCTCTTCGAGCGTGTGGTGCGGCTGATCAAGGAACGCTTCAATTACTACCACGCTCAAATCTTCCGCTACGATGCCGACGTGAATGCGATGGTGCTGGTCTGCGGCTACGGGGAAACCGGCAAGAAGATGCTGGAGGAAGGCCACCACCTGCCGGCCGGGCGCGGCGTGGTCGGCACGGCCGCTACCACCGGCGAGTCCGTCTTGGCCAGCGACGTCACCAAAGACCCCAACTGGGTGCCCAACCTGCATCTGCCGCACACGCGCGGCGAATTGGCCGTGCCGATCCTGCTGCGCGGCCAGATGCTGGGCATCCTGGATGTTCAGAGCCGTACCCCGGGCGCGTTGAACGAAGAGGACCAACTGCTCTTGGAGGGCCTCGGCGGAGAGATTGCCGTCGCCATCGAGAGTACGCAGCGGCTGACCGAAGCCAACGTCTTCCGCCAGTTCGCCGAGGCCTCGAACCAGGGTCTGGGCATCGCGACCCTGGACGGCACACTGATCTACGCCAACCCTGCATTGTATAGCCTGGTCGGTGTGAGCGGTATCGAAGAATTCGCCGGAACCTCTCTTCTTTCCTACTTCACAGACGAAACGCGGGACTACATACGGCAGCATATCCTCCCCACTGTGGTGGGCGGGGGCTCCTGGATGGGCGAGCTGAACATTGTGTCGGCCAAAGGGCGGGTCAAGCCCACCATTCAAAACATCTTTCCGATCAAGGACGAAAAAGGAAACGCCCTCTACATTGCCAACACCATCACCGACATTGGCGAGCGGAAACAAGCAGAGCAGACGCTGCGAGAGAGCGAGGCCAAGCATCGCTTGCTGATGAACAGCATTCAATCCCCCATTCTGGCCCTGCGGAACGATTTGACCGTGCTCTATTGCAACGATGCCTATGCCGACTTCGTCGGCCTGCCGGTGAGTGCGTTGGAAGGGCACGACCTGTTGATGGTGTTGCCTGAGTTCCAACAAACCCAGTCGTTCGAGGCGTTCATGAATACGTTGGAGACCGGCAAACCCAGCGAGGCCGAGGGCCAGATGGGCGACCGCTACTTGCAGACCCAGGTCTACCCTATCCCGTGGGGCGCTCTGGCGATTGCCGAAGACATCACCAACCGCAAATTGACCGAATCCACCATGCGAGAAACGATGCGCGAACTAGAGAATCTGTACCGCTCGATGAGCCGCGAAGGGTGGAAGATGTTCCACCACGAAACGGAGGAACGCGGATACATCTACGACGATATGACGGTGGCTCCCGCTGGCGACCTGTGGTCGCCGGAGGTGGGGCTGGCGGTGGAGCGCCACGCTCTGGTCCAACCCACCGCCGAGGGGCGCATCGCCGCCGTGCCGCTGCTGGTGCACGGGGAGACCATCGGCGTGCTGGGCGTGCAGATCGACCCGCAGCATCCGCTTTCGGAAGAGGAGTTGGCGCTGGTCGCCGCCGTCTCCGAGCAAGTGTCGCAGACGCTGGAGGGCGCGCGCCTGTTCCAGCAGACCCAACGGGCGTTGGCGCAGACCGACGCGCTCTACGCCGGGAGTGACCGCGTCATCCGCGCCATTTCGCCCGCCGAGGCGCTCGATGCCATCGTCGAATCGACCGCTCTACAGCGCTTCGACTGCGCCAACGTGGGCCTGTACGACAAGCCCTGGGAGGAGACCCCACCCGACAACGTGACCATTGCCGCCGCGTGGGAGCAGAGCGGGCGAGCGCCGCGCCTCGCTCCAGACGCGTACGTGCCCCTCGCCCGCGTGCCGGCGCTCCAATGGCTCGACCCGCACGCAGTGACGTTCGTCGAAGATGTCGCCACCGACGTGCGCCTGGGCGAGAGCGCCCGCCGCGCGCTCGTCGAGACGGCGGAGGCGCGCAGCGTCATCCTGCTGCCCCTCACGGCCGGCGGGCAGACGTTCGGCAGCATCGTCGCGCAGTCCGGCACACCGGTCAGGCTCAGCGAAGAGGAGGTACGGCAGATCGGTACCCTGGCCGACCAGGCCGCTATCGTCATCCGCGGGCAGATGCTGTTCGAACAGGCGCAGGTTGCCCTGGAGGAGATTCGCGCCACGCACCGGCTGTACGTGCGCCAGGAATGGGCCGAATTCGTGCCCACGAGCATCTCCCCGATCTACGAGCGCACGCAGGCGGAGGTGGCCCCGCTGGCCGAAGCGATCCTCTCGCGGGAGTACGGCGAGCTCAACCAGGCCATCGCCCAGGCTATGGTCGAAGCGGGGCGCGGCGCGCAACGCTTCTCGCAGGACGGCAGAGACGCGCTGGTCGTGCCCATCGACCTGCACGGGGAAATCATCGGCATATTGGGATTGCACGATGAAACTGGCCGCCAGTGGAGCAGCGAGGAGATCGAGCTGGTCGAAGCCGTGGCCGTGCAGATGGGGCTGGCGATGGAGAACGCGCGCCTGCTGGAGGCCACCCGCAGCCGGGCCACCCGCGACCGGCTGATCGCCGACATCACCACGCGCGTGCGCGCGTCGATGGACCCCGAGAGCATCCTGCGCACCGCGGTGCGGGAACTGGGGGCCGCCCTCGGCACCGACCGGGCGTTCATCCAACTGACGAACGTGCCGGGCACGACGGCGGCTGAAAGAGACGCGCACGCCCCGCAGGAGGTGGATCGATGAACCAACGCGCCCCCGCCGGATTGGAAAACACATCCCAAAACCACAGCCCGCACGACCTGCTGGAAGGCAGCCGGGCCTACGATGAATCGATCGAGCAGCTCCGTAACTGGCGGGAGCGCATCGTCCACGCGCTGCTGCTGGCCACGAGCATCGTCGGTTTCGCCGCCGTCATCTTCGAGACGCTGATCATCATCCCAGAACGGAATTGGGGCGTGTTGGTGGTCATCGTCGTTTCCTACCTGTTCGTGCTCGGTCTCACCCTCGCGCGGCGGCTCTCTTTCAACGTGCGCGCCATCGCGTTCCTGACGGTCTTCTACCTCATCGGTGTGTTCGACTTGAGCCTGTCGGGGCTGACGGGAGACGGGCGCGTCTTCTTGCTGGCTTTCCCGCTGCTGGCGCTGGTGTTGATGGGCCGGAATGCGGGCCTCGTTGCCACCGTGCTCAGTCTGGCTGCCATCGTTGTCGTGGGGGGGCTGATGGTGAGCGGCGTGTTGGAACTCTCCTTCGAGTCCTCGTCGCGGGACCTCGTCCCCTGGATTTCGGGCCTGGTCATCTTCATTCTAATCGCCGCCGCTGTCATCATCCCGACCAACCACGTGCTCAACCGGTTGATTGCGGCGATGAGCAGCGCCCTGGAAGATGCGCAGCGCCGTTGGCTGGAGGTGCGCCAGTTGAGCCGTGGCCTGGAGCGACAGGTGGCGGATCGCACCAAGGAATTGGCCCAGCGGAGTGAAAAATTGGAGGCCGCCGTCGAGGTGGCGCGGGGAGTGGCGGCCATTCGGGACCTGCGCCAGATTCTCGACGTCACCGTGCACCTCATCTCGGAGCGATTTGCGTTCTACCATGCCGGTATTTTTCTAATCGATGAGGAGCGCGCCTACGCCGTCCTGCGCGCCGCTTCTTCCGAGGGCGGTCGGCGCATGCTGGCCCGCGGTCACCGGCTGGCCGTCGGCGCAGAAGGCATCGTCGGGCACGTCGCTGCGAGCGGGCGGCCGCGCATCGTTTCGAACGTGGGCGAGGATGCCGCGTTCTTCGACAACCCCGATCTGCCCTACACCCGCTCGGAGATCGCGCTGCCCTTGCGCCTGCGCGACCAGGTGATCGGCGTGCTAGACGTTCAGTCGACCCAGGAGCAGGCCTTCGCCCCCGACGACATCGCCATCCTCCAGACCATGGCCGACCAGGTGGCGATGGCCATCGAAAACGCCCAATTGCTCGAACAGAGCGAGCGTGCCCTGCGCGGCCTGCAAGCCACCTACGGCGAGTATACCCGCGGCGCGTTGGAGAGCATGGAAACGTTCCCTGCCTTCGAGTACGACCGGGTGCAGGTTACGCCCGCGGCCATCCGAGACGATCCGGGCATCAGTCGGGCGCTTGAAGCGGGCCGGCCCGTCACGCTGGCCCAGGCGGAGGGGAGGGCCTCCCTGGTGGCTCCGTTGCGGATACGCCAGCAGGTCGTCGGTGCGATCGCGCTGGAGGAGAAGCGGCAGGATCGCCCGTGGACCCCGGACGAGATCGAGTTGGTCGAAGCGGTCAGCGAGCAGGTGGCCCAGGCGTTGGAGAGCGCCAGCTTCTACCAGATGGAGCAGCGCCGCCGCCGCGTCTCCGACACGCTGCGCGAGATCACCCGCGTGGTCGGCTCCACGCTCGACCTGAACGAAGTGATCGAGCGCTTGTTGGACCAGTTGGCGACCCTGATTCCGTTCGACATGGTGTCGATTCAGTTGCTCCAAGACGGGCAGCGCGAGTTGATCGGCGGGCGGGGGTTCGATCTGGAGGCGGCGCGCGCGTC
>JAFGOJ010000195.1 GCA_016926575.1 Anaerolineae bacterium
ACCGCAGGTTTCCCCGGCGGGGTGCAGGGGCGGAGCCCCTGCAAGGCATTGTTAAACGAGGGCGGCGGGTTTGAAACCCGCCCTACAGGGCCGTAGGCTTATTTTCGGAACAGAGATGCGGTTTAGACCGGCGTGGCTTCTTCTCCCAACATCCCCACTTCTTGCATCAGCCTGATCGTCTCGAACGCCTCGGTTTCGTCCAGTTGGCTGATGGCAAACCCGGCGTGGACGATGACGTAGTCCCCGAGTTCGACCTCGGGCACGTATCCCAAACAGACCTCGCGCACGATGCCGCCAAAATCGACCTTTCCCATCCTCATCAGCGGGGTGTCGTCGATCTCAATCACCTTGCCGGGAATTCCCAAACACATGTTTTGATTTCTCCTTCAATTGTGACTGCGCAGCCTGGTCATTGCGAGCCGCCCGAAGGGCGGCGAAGCAATCTCCACGCTCGATGGTGGGGATTGCCCCCGATTTTTCGGGGACAGGCTTCGGGCGCTTCGCGCCCTCGCAATGACCCGCTTCGCCCAAATTACCTTTAGCTTTGGTATGCTGCAATCTGTTCCCTTAGCCAGGCGAACCAGGCGTCCATTCCCGCGCCGGTTTTGCAGGAGAGGGGGAAGAACGCCAGGCCAGGGTTGAGCGCCTCGACGCCACGGTGGAAGTAGTCTACGTTGAAGTCGAACGCGGGCAGCACGTCCATCTTGTTCAGGACCAGCGCGTCGACGCCGCGGTACATCGTGGGGTACTTGTAGGGCTTGTCGTCCCCTTCCGGCACGCTGGCGATGAGCACGTCCAGGTGGACGCCCAGGCGGAACGCGGCCGGACAGACCAGATTGCCCACGTTCTCCACGATCAGCAGGTCGAGCGCGTCCAGCGGCAGTTGGGGCAGGGCGCTCTGGAGCATCACCGCGTCGAGGTGGCAACTGCCGCCGGTGTTGATCTGCACCGCGGGCACGCCCAGCGCCGCCACACGGTCGGCGTCGATGGTGGTGGCGATGTCGCCATCGACCGCGGCGATGCGGAAGTCGCCGCGCAGGGCCTCGATGGTGCGGGTGATGAGGCTGGTCTTCCCCGCGCCGGGCGAGGCCATCAGGTTGATGGCGAAGACGCCGGCGGCGTCGAAGCGGGCGCGGTTCGTATCGGCCAACTGGTCGTTGGCGCTCATGATGTTTTCTACGACAGACACGCGAATGGTCATAGGGCATCCTCCGCCGTTAGTATAACTGCACTTGGCCGAAGTGGCAACCTCCAGCCGGTTGTGTCCCTTGGTGGTGCAGAAGATGCACTTGCCGACGCCGGGGATGCCCTCGTCCCACTCGACGCGAAGCATGTCCCCGCGAAGGCGGGGATGCGCGGGCGTGACGGTAGTTGGGCACAGGTCATGGCCAAGGTAAACGTTCTGCTCCGAAAATAGAGCTCGTTCTGTGGTGGTAGGCGCGCGCGATTCAATCGCGCGCCTACCACCACCAGACAATGTGCTCCCGTCGGGTCCGTGCCCCGCGCCGAGCGCGAAGGGCATTTTCGCCCGTTTGTGGTGGCCGGGCCGCTACGCGGCCTAAGGCCGTGGCGACTACTTTGAAATCAATATGCGCCGTAGTGATAGACATAAGCCATCTATCGGTGTATAATTATTACGTTGGCCACTCAGAGATCGGTAGATATGACTTCAAACCATTCTGCATGCTACATCTACATCACGGGTGTCGTCCAGGGGGTGGGGTTTCGTCCCTTCGTGTATAACCTGGCCGTGGGGCTGGGGCTGACAGGCTGGGTGTTGAACAGCTCGGCCGGCGTCGAGATCGAAGCGGTTGGCCCGGCGGAGGTACTGGACGAGTTCGCTGCGCGGTTGCGGGCAGACGCGCCGTCGCTGGCGCGCATCGAGGCGGTGGCGGTCGAACCGCGCCCGCTGCCCGCGCCGCTCCCCGAGGGGTTCGTCATCCGCCACTCCGAGGCGCGCCCGGGCGACTTCCAGCCCATCTCGCCAGACATCGCCATCTGCGACGACTGCCGGCATGAACTGTTCGATCCCAACGACCGGCGTTACCACTATCCCTTCATCAACTGCACCAACTGCGGGCCGCGCTTCACCATCATCCGGGACATCCCCTACGACCGCCCCAAGACGACTATGGCCCCCTTCCCGATGTGCCCGGCCTGCCAGGCCGAATACGACGACCCGACGAACCGCCGCTTCCACGCCCAACCCAATGCCTGCCCCGTCTGTGGCCCCCAGGTTGAATTAAAAATCACCGCTCTCTGGGATTTCGCGTGGAGGGGCATTAGGAGTGGGGGTTTGGGCGGGCTACGCCCGCCCAAACCCCCACATCTGCCCTCCTTCCACGCGAAATCCCAGAGACCCAAAATTACAAATGAAGAAATGACAAAAGACTTTGATCATTTTTCATTTCCTCATTTGCCATTCACCGGGGAAGAGGCTGTCCGTATGACGCGCTCGCTCCTGGGTGTGGGTGGTATTGTCGCCGTGAAGGGACTGGGCGGCTTCCACCTGGCCTGCGACGCGACCAACGCAGATGCCGTGGCCCGCCTGCGCGAGCGCAAGGGGCGGGTGGGCAAGCCGTTCGCGCTGATGGCGTTCGATCTGGAGACGGTGGAGCGGTTCTGTTTCGTCACCGAGGACGAACGCGCCTTGCTCACCACGCGCGAGCGACCGATCGTGCTCCTGCGCCGCCGCCCCACAAGCCCCATCGCGCCGCTCGTCGCGCCCGGCAACGGTACGCTGGGTGTCATGCTGCCGTACACCCCCCTTCACTATCTGCTTCTTGAACCAACCGACATCCCCGAAGACTTGTCATTTGATCATTTCTCATTTTCTCATTTTCCGCTGGCGCTGGTGATGACGTCCGGCAACCTCTCCGAGGAACCCATTGCTACAAGTAATGAAGAAGCGCTGGAACGCCTGGTGGGCCTGGCCGACGCGTTCCTGCTCCACAATCGGGAGATTCACGCCCGCTGCGACGACAGCGTCACGCGTATCTTTGCGGGGGTGGAACTGCCGGTGCGCCGCTCGCGCGGCTACGCGCCCTATCCCGTGCACCTGCCCTTCTCCGTGGGCCAGGTGCTGGCCGTGGGGGGCGAGCTGAAGAACACCTTCTGCCTCACGCGCGATCGGTACGCCTTCGTCAGCCAGCACATCGGCGACGTGCAGAACTACGAGACGCTGCGCTTCTTCGAGCAGATGGTCGAGCAGTTGGCGCGTACCTTCCGCATCGAGCCGCAGACCATCGTCTGCGATATGCACCCCGGCTACCTGACCACCCAATGGGCCACCGGTCACATTCCGAATGGCTTGTCATTTGCCGTTCCTCACGTCACGTTCGTCCAGCACCACCACGCGCACATCGCTGCCTGCATGGCAGAGAACGGCTTGACCGGCGAGCGGCCCGTCATCGGCGTGGCCCTCGACGGCACGGGCTATGGCAGCGACGGCGCGATCTGGGGCGGAGAGGTGCTGGTGGCCGACTACGCCGGCTTCCGGCGCGTGGCGCACCTGGCGTACCTGCCTCTTCCCGGCGGCGACGCCGCCATCCGCCGCCCATACCGCACCGCGCTGGCCGCCCTGTGGGCGGCAGAGATACCGTGGGACGAGGACCTGCCGCCGGTGGCGTCCGCGCCGCCCGCCGAGCGTGCGGTCCTGGCGCGCCAGTTGGAGCGCGGCGTCAACGTCGTGCCCGCCTCCAGCGCCGGGCGGCTGTTCGACGTGGTCTCTGCTCTAGCGGGCGTCTGCCAGCAGATCAGCTACGAGGCGCAGGCAGCGATCGAGTTGGAGGCGCTGGTGGAGGACGACCCGGGCGCTTACCCCTTCGACTTCCACGATGGCGAGATCGACCCCGCGCCCGTCTTGCGCGCGGCAGTGGCCGACCTGCGCGCAGGCGTCCCGGTGGGTGCCATCTCCGCGCGCTTCCACAACGGGCTGGCGCTGGCCGTGCGCGACGTCTGCTGCCAGGTGCGGGAGGAGACCGGGCTGGACGAGGTCGCGCTCTCCGGGGGGGTCTTCCAGAATGTGACCCTGCTGGGCCGCACCGTGCCCCTGCTCGAAGCGGCGGGCTTCCGCGTCTACCGCCACCGCCTGGTGCCCCCCAACGACGGCTGCATCGCCCTGGGCCAGGCGGTCGTGGCGGGCGTTGTATCGAATCAACCGGACACTGATAAACACGGATAACGGCCGATTTGGGGTTTATCTGTGAAGATGTGTGTCCCGACATTTTATTCAGGGAGAAAGCTATGAGCGAGGAAAAAGCGATTCAAGTTCAGGATCTGCACAAACGATTCGACGATATCTACGCCGTGAAGGGCGTCTCTTTCGCAGTCGACCGTGGGGAGATTTTCAGCCTGTTGGGCCCGAACGGCGCCGGTAAGAGCACGACGATCTCGATGCTCGCCTGTCTCCTCGCACCCGACCAGGGCGACGCCCTGGTGATGGGCCACTCGATCCGCAGCGACCAGATGGCGGTCAAAGCCTCGATCGGCGTGGTGCCCCAGGAGATTGCCCTGTACGAGGACCTCTCTGCCCACGAGAACCTCAATTTCTGGGGCAAAATGTACGGCCTGCGTGGCGCAATGCTCAAAGAGCGCGTCGACGAGGTGCTGGACATCATCGGGCTCACCGATCGGCAGAAGGGGCAGGCGGGGAAGTTCTCCGGCGGTATGAAGCGCCGGCTGAACATCGGCATCGCGCTGCTGCATCGTCCCAAAGTGATCATCATGGACGAGCCAACGGTGGGCATCGACCCCCAGAGCCGGCGCAATATCCTCGACAGCGTCAAGGACTTCAACCGGCAGGGGATGACGGTGCTCTACACGACGCACTACATGGAAGAAGCGCAGGAGCTTTCCGATCATATCGCCATTATGGACCAGGGACAGGTCATCGCCTACGGCACGCACGACGAGTTGGTTAAGATCGTCGGTGAACTGGATCGGATCGACCTGACGATCAACGCCGAGTCGGAGCAGGTGTTGGCAAAGTGGCGCGCGACGGAGGGCGTGCGCCAGGTCTCTGCCGAGGATGGCGCGATCACGCTCCTGGTCGACGACAGCAACCTGGTGCTGCCACACCTGTTCGAGTCGGCCAACGAGGCCCACGTGCGCATCACCTCGGTCGAGATCCAAGAGCCGAACCTGGAAGCCGTCTTCCTGCACTTGACCGGCCGCGCGCTCAGGGATTAGGTGAATTGCGAAGTAGGCATTGCGATCTATTCCCCTTTAACTCAGGACTCGCAATTCCTAATTC
>JAFGOJ010000196.1 GCA_016926575.1 Anaerolineae bacterium
ATCGAGGGCCACAGCCTGCGGGATGGGGAGCAGATTACCCGCGCCGACTTTTACCGGCGTTTGCCCACACTCTCGCAGGTGCCCACGACCGCCGCGCCCCCGGGGCACGAGTTTGCCCTGGTCTTCCGCCGCCTGCTTGAAGAGGCAGACACGATCATCGCGGTGCTGGTCTCCGCCAGCCTGAGCGGGATGATGAACTCCGCGTACATCGGCAAGAACGAGCTGCCCGGCGCCGACATCCACCTGGTCGATTCGCGGCAGGTGACGATGGGGCTGGGCTGGCAGGCGATCGTGGCGGCGGAAGCGGCTGCCGCCGGTCAGAGCGCCGTCGACATCCTGGCACTGTTGGAGGACGTCCGCCCGCGCGTGCGGGTGGTGGCGTTGCTCGATACGCTGGATTACCTGCACCGCAGCGGGCGGGTGGCCTGGGCGCGCGTGGTCGCGGCTCGGCTCCTGCGCATCAAACCGCTGATCGAGGTGGCCGAAGGGGTGGTCTCGATGGCCGGGCGCGTGCGCACGCGTGGCAAAGCGATCGAGCAGGTGCTCCGCGATACGCAGGCCTTGGGCCGTCTGGAGCGCCTGGCGTCGCTCCACACAGCCGCTCCGCCCGATCTGGCGGCGTTTCGTTCGCGCCTGGAGGCGCTGTTCCCGGACGAAACTATCGTGTCGAGTGAGGTGGGCCCGGTCGTGGGAACGCACGTGGGCCCCTGGTGTTTGGGCATCGCTGCTATCGTCGCTGCATAAGGAGAGATATGACGGCATCAGTCGAGAAGCTGACCAAGATTCTCAGGTTGGAAGCCGAGAACGGGCACCGGGACCGGGCCGTTGTCGGCGGATTGGAACGATTTTCCGGCACATGGCTGCAAGATGCGGGCGTGGATTTCGACGCGAGTGCGCAGGCCTGGATCGAAGACGTGGCCGAATGCCTCCAGGCGTACAGCCATCTGCCCGGCCCCGACGAGCGCGCGCCGGCGCTAGAGGCGCTGCTGGCGCTGCTGGCGCACGGGCCGGCGGATGAGACGGTCCCTGCACCGCCCGCGCCACCTCAACCCCAACCCGTCCGCCCGGCCCAGCCGGCCCGGCCGGCCGAGGAACCCGCCGGCCTCGAGGCCCCTATCACTGTGCTGCGTGGCGTCGGGCAGCGCCAGGCCTCGCGCATGGCCCGCCTGGGGCTGCACACGGTGCGCGACGTGCTCTTCTTCTTCCCCAGCCGCTACGACGACTTTTCTGGCTTGAAACCTATCAATCGGCTGGAGTATGGCGAGGAGGCCACGGTCGTCGCCAAGGTGTGGGACGCGGGCACGCGCCGCACGCGCAGCGGGAAGGTGCTGTTCAAGGCGGTCCTCGCCGACGGCACCGGCATGATGGAGGCGACCTGGTTCAACCAGCCCTACCTGGCCGAGCAGATCAAGGCCGGCGTGCAGATCGTGGTCAGCGGCAAAGTTGACGAGTACCTGGGCCGCTTCTGCTTCGTTTCGCCCGAGTGGGAACCGCTGCGCAAGGACTTGCTCCACACCGGCCGTTTGGTGCCGGTCTACCCGCTCACGGAGGGGCTTGGCGCGCGCTGGATGCGCCAGTTGATCAAGCGCACGGTCGATCATTGGGCTCCCCGGCTGCCCGAACACCTCCCCGCCGCGGTGATGGAGGCGCACGGCCTGCTCGGCCTGGGCGACTCGCTGCAACAGATTCACTTCCCCGATAGCCCGGAAGGGCTGGAGCAGGCGCGCTACCGCCTGGCCTTCGACGAGGCGTTCGTGTTCCAGTTGGGCCTCATGCGCCAGCGTCACTACTGGCGCTCCTTCACCGCGCGCCAACTGCCGATTGAATCCGACATGCTGCAGCAATTCGTCCTCAGCCTGCCGTTCCAACTCACGGGCGCGCAGCAGCGCGCATTGGACGAGGTGGTGAACGACTTGCGCTCCGCCTACCCGATGAACCGTCTGATCCAGGGCGACGTAGGTTCGGGGAAGACGGTGGTGGCGGCGGCGGCGATGGCGCTGACGGTTGCGGCCGGGGCGCAGGCCGCGATGATGGCCCCCACCGAAATCCTGGTCGAGCAGCACTACGCCACCCTGCGCCGGCTCTTCGAGAGCCTGCCCGGCCCCACGCCGACGATTTGCTTGCTCAGCGGCAGCGTCACCGGCGCGGAACGGGAGGCCATCTACGCCGGGCTCGCCGACGGCTCGATCGACATCGCCGTGGGCACCCACGCATTGATTCAGGAAAGCGTGGTCTTCAAGGACCTGGCCATGGCCGTCATCGACGAGCAGCACCGCTTCGGCGTGCGCCAGCGCGCCGCCCTGCGGCAGAAGGGACAGGACGGCGTCTATACCCCGCACCTCCTGGTGATGACCGCCACGCCCATCCCGCGCTCCCTTCAATTGACCATGTGGGGCCATTTGGACGTGTCTGTCATCGACGAGATGCCGCCCGGTCGCCAACCGGTGACCACCCGCTGCATCTTGCCGCGCGAACGCGAGCGGGCCTACACCTTCCTGCGCACTCAGATCGAGAAGGGCCATCAGGCGTTCATCATCTGCCCACTGGTGGAGGAATCGGACAAGATCGAAGCCAGGTCGGCCGTCGAGGAGTACGAGCGGCTGCGCAGCGTGGTGTTTCCCGACCTGAAGCTCGAGCTGCTGCACGGGCGTATGAAGTCGGACGAGAAAGAGGCGAAGATGGGGGCCTTCGTGCGCGGCGAGGCCGACATTCTCGTGGCGACGTCGGTGGTGGAGGTGGGGATCGACGTGCCCAACGCGACGGTGATGCTGATCGAGGGGGCCGAGCGCTTCGGCCTGTCGCAACTGCACCAGTTCCGCGGGCGCGTCGGGCGGGGCGAGCACGCTTCGTATTGCCTGCTCGTGTCCGAGTCCCTATCGCCCGAGGCGCAGGAACGGCTGGCGGCGGTGGAAGCGACGAGCGACGGCTTCGAACTGGCACAGAAGGACCTGGACATCCGTGGCCCGGGTGAGTTCATGGGGACGCGCCAGTCGGGCTACCCGATGTTGAAGATGGCGTCGCTGGCCGACCTGCGGCTGTTGGAGACGGCGCGCGAGGCGGCCCGCCGCTTCTTTGACCAGGACCCCGAGATGAGCGCGCCGGGGGATGCCTTGTTGGCGGCACGCGTGGCGCAGGTGTGGGACGAAGCCGGCGGGGAGGTGAGCTGATGCGCCGCGCGATCTACCCCGGCACGTTCGATCCGATCCACCTGGGGCACGTGGACATCGCGGCGCGCGCCGCTGCGATCTTTGACGAGTTGATCGTCGCCGTGTACGACCGCCCGGCCAAGAAGGTGCTCTTCGACGTCGACGAGCGCGTGGCCCTGGCGTGCGACGCGCTCAGCGGCCTGCCGAACGTGCGGGTGATGACGTACCACGGCCTGACCGTCGAGTTTGCGCGCCAGGCCGGCGCGCACGTTATCGTGCGTGGGCTGCGGGTGATCAGCGACTTCGAATGGGAGTACCAGATGGCGCTCACCAACCAC
Organism: Anaerolineae bacterium; assembly: GCA_016926575.1. GTDB lineage: Bacteria > Chloroflexota > Anaerolineae > B4-G1 > DUEL01 > JAFGOJ01. Next base: position 3,485 of record JAFGOJ010000196.1, read on the forward strand.
GAGCTCGCGCCGGAGATCGAGTTCGTGTGTCTGATGACGCGGCAGGAGTACGCGTTCGTGAGTTCGAGCATCGTCAAGGAAGTGGCGATGCTGGATGGGGACGCCGGTCGTATGGCTCCGCCGGCCGTCATTGCCGCGTTGCAGACCGTGAAGGATCGGGGCAAGGACCCCGTGCCGCTCGTTTCGTTGCGGGATTAGTCGCGCACGCGTCCATTATCTGGTTGGAGGCTGGCAAATGGATATTCTGCATCTTGTAGATCGTTTGGAAGAGACCGTCAAGGAAAGCCCGAGGCTGATGTTCAGCGCGATTCGATTCGTCGACGAGCGCCGCATCTGGGCCTTGCTCGACCAGATGCGCATCTCGGTTCCAGATGAGGTGCGGAAGGCCCAGCGCATCAACCGGGAGCGGGACCGCATCCTGGCCCAGGCGCGCGAGGAGGCGGAGCGGATCGTGCAGGCCGGCCACGAACGGGCGGCCGTGCTGACGGCGGACCACGTCATCGCACAGGCGGCCGAGGCGCGGGCGCTCTCCGTCCGTGAGCGGGCCGAGCGTGAGATCGAAGACATGCGCAACGAAGCCGACCAGTACGCTTTCAACGTCCTGTGTCAAATGGAAGAGGAACTGCGCCGCGCGTTGAAGGTCGTGGAGAACGGCATTCGTAAGATTCAGGCCGAGCGGGCGGCATTGTCCGAGGGCGAAAGCGGATCGCAGGAGTAGCTGGCTGGGGCGGAACCCTTTCTACCCGACAGTCAGCGCGTAGCAGACCATCACGGCGTCTTCGATGAAGCCTTCCGACAGATACAGCGCCAGCGCCGACGCGTTGTGCGCATCCACCGACAGATAAACGGGAGACATGCCATCACGCAGGGCGACGTCTACTGCCGTGCGCAGCATCAGGCGGCCTAACCCCTGCCCCCGATAGCCTGGGTGAACGCTCAACATCCCTATATTGGCGCTGCTCTCATTCACATCGTCCCGGCAGACGAGGGCCGTGCCCACAGGGGTATGGCCGCGCCGCAGCAGCAGGATGCCGCCTGGGATATATTCGTCGCTGTTGGCCACGTCTGTGAGATACTCCGGTGAGGCCCCCACGAATCCAGGCTGCTGACCGTAGTTCTCGTTCCACAGATCGCACATCTCGCGGATGCCGACCGTGTCGGCCGGCTCGAGGGCGATCAGGCTGTACCCCTCAGGCACGCTGGCGGGCGGGACCGTGCGCGCGTGGTACGCCAACAGGTAGGCAGTCCGCTCCACGACGAAGCCCAGTGCCTCCCAGCACCGACGCGCCTGGGTCTTGCCTTGCGGCAAGAAGCCGTACACGGAGTGCAAGTCGCTGGTATGCGGGCGGATGGCCGCGAGCAAGGCCGCGTAGGCTGCGGGGGATGGATCCGCCGCGTGGAAGATCGTCAGGCGGGCCTTGCCCTTGGTGCGATACGGCTGGGTGCGCATCAGGCCCACAGCGCCGACTGCCTGCGCTCCTTGGAGCAAGAGGTACGCCGGGTACTCCTCGGTGGGGACGAAAGCGTCATCGGGGAGAAAGGATTCGTCGTGCTCTGCGCCGTGTAGGCGGCAATAGCGCACGTATTCGGCCACATTGTCCAACGATATGGGAGAAATGGTCATGAGTAGCCTATTTCCCGTCGCGAAACGGGGGAGTGGGGGGTTTGCGGGCAGCGAAGCTGCCCGCAAACCCCCCATCTTCTGCCTTCGACGCGCCAGGCACGTCATTGCCAGGCGCATAGCCTGAGCAGCACCTCTCTACAATGGATACTCCGGTTCCTCCCGCCGCTCTCCAAGCATCTCTTGAACCGTTTTGACCAGCAGTTCCGGCTCGATGGGCTTGTCCATGAACACGTCCACCGGCAAGTAGTCTTCGTGGGGGGCGAACCGGTAGGGAACTTCCTTAGTGCTGTGGATGGCGGTGAGCATCAGGATAGGTAGGTCGGTCAGGCTGTAATCCTCGCGCAGTGCGCGTGCCACCTCGAAGCCCTCGAGCCCGCCCTTGAGGACGACGTCGAGCACGACGAGGTCGGGCTTGATGTCGAGGACCTTGGCGATGCCCGCCTCGGGCGTCGTCGCCGTCTCCACGGTGTAGCCTTCGCCTTCGAGCACCAGGTGCATCGTGTAGAGATAATCCTTGTCGTCGTCGATGACGAGTATGGTAGCCATCACTTCCTCCGCATCTGCTGGGTGGCCATCTCGGCGGCGTTGACGATGTGGTAGGCGATGGGGGAAGCCGTCAGGGCGGGGTGGGTGCCGATCTGGAACATGGCGATATCTTCGGCGGTCATTCGGTTCTGGATGCAAGCGGAGATGGCGTTGATGATTTCGCCGGCCGTGGGGTCGCCCATCACCTGACCGCCCAGGATTGCGCCGGAGTTACGTTCGAAGACCAGCTTGATCTGGGTGTTGGCGCCGCCGGGCATCGCGCCGGGGTGGCGGTTGGGGCCTTGGATCGTCACTGCGACGGCGTCGTAGCCGCGCTCTTTGGCCATCGACTCGGTCAGGCCGGCGGTGGCGATGGCAACGTCGGCCACAGCCGTCGACCAGACGCCCAGCGTGCCGAT
>JAFGOJ010000197.1 GCA_016926575.1 Anaerolineae bacterium
AGAACAGGGGGTTTTGCGGGCGGCGAAGCCGCCCGCAAAACCCCTCCCCCCCCTCTTTCGCGGCGAACTATGTTAGAGACCATCATCGCGCTATTGCAGGCCGGGCTGGGTAGCCTGGCTGCCGTGTGGTGGAGGGCGTCCGGGCATTCGATACACGGTCTGGGCCAACCTGGTCGGCGTGCTGTTTGGGGTTTTCATGTACTCCCCCACGCTGGTCGAAGTGCCCAGCGCGCAGACGTTCCTCTCGCTGGGCATGCATCGCGGCGTTCTCTTGGCCTACCTGCTGGCCGACCCCGAGCTGAGTTTGCAGTCGATTCTGATCACCAACTCGGTCATCGGCCGGAAGAAGACGGCGGTCTACGTCGCGCTGGTGACGGTCTTCAGTGTGTTGGCAGGTCTCTTGTTCACTGGATGGGTGGATGGATAGCCACGAATTGACACAAATTGACACAAATTAAGGAGGCAAAACGTATGGAGATCAAGATTTTGGGCACCGGGTGCCCCAAGTGCAAGCGGCTGGAGGCGCTGGCCCACGAGGCAGCGGAGGAAGCGGGCGTCGAGGCGACTTTCACGAAGGTTCAGGATATGGACGCGATCCTGGCCTACGACATCGTGAGCACGCCAGGGCTGGTGATCGACGAGGTGGTCAAGTCGTCGGGTCGCCTGCCGCGCAAGGAAGAGATCGTGGAGTGGATTAGTGCGGCATAAGGTAGACTTTCTTTCCACAGCCTGTCTGCCGGGGCAAGCACAATTATGCAGAAATCAGAAGGAGCAGATATGACCATCATTCTACATATCGCCAGACGAGATAACTGGGAGAAAGCTGAGGCGTCCGGACAGTATTGTGCAGATACACTGATGTCTCAAGGCTTCATCCACTGCTCCACACCTCGGCAAATCATCCCCGTGGCCAATACACGATTCCGCGGAGAAAAGGATTTGGTGCTGTTGTGCATTGAGAGCGAAAAGGTCGATGCGGACATCCGATACGAAAACCTGGAAGGGGGTGACGATCTATTCCCCCACATCTACGGTTCGCTCAACCCCGACGCCGTGGTTGATGTCTTGGACTTCAAACCGCACGCAGACGGTACATTTGCCCTGCCACAGATGAGAGAAGGAGATGATAATGGGAATAACGATCTACCAGGTTGACGCATTTGCCGACCAGCCATTCGCCGGCAATCCGGCGGCGGTTTGCATCCTGCCTGCGCCGCGCGACGCAACGTGGATGCAGCACGTCGCCCGCGAGATGAACCTTTCAGAGACGGCGTTCCTCCATCGGCAAGAGGACGGCTTTGACCTGCGCTGGTTCACCCCGGCAGTCGAGGTCGCCCTATGCGGCCACGCCACCCTGGCCAGCGCGCACGTCCTGTGGGAGATGGGCTTGCTGGCACCGGACGAAGAAGCGCGCTTCCACACCGCGAGCGGCTTGCTGACGGCGAACCGCCGCGGCGAGGAGATCGAGCTGAACTTCCCGGCAACTTCCCCCCAGGCCGTAGACCCACCGCCGGGACTGGCCGATGCCCTGGGCGTCGTGCCGGAGTACGTCGGTAAGAGCCGCTTCGACTACCTGGTAAGGGTGCGGTCAGAATCGGAAGTGCGTGGGGCGCAGCCGGACGTCGCCCGGCTGAAGGAGATGAAGGTGCGCGGCGTCATGGTGACGAGCCGCAGCGCGTCCGAGCGGTACGATTTCGTCTCGCGGTTCTTCGCGCCCGGCGCCGGGGTTGACGAGGACCCGGTCACCGGGTCGGCGCATTGCACCCTCGGACCTTATTGGGGCGGGGTGTTGGACAAAGAAGAGATGGTGGCCTACCAGGCGTCGGCGCGGGGCGGCGAGCTGCGCGTCCGGATCGAAGGGGACCGGGTCATTCTGGGCGGGAAAGCGGTCACGGTCTTGCGAGGCGAGTTGTTGGTATAAGATGAAAATCCGTCGAGCGACCATCGAAGCAGCGCAGGGATAGCCCGGGTCCAGGTCGACGGCTACCGGACGGCCTATGCAAGCACTTCCCCGCCGGCTCACCTCGAACATTTCACTCGGGGGTTACATACGCTTCGCAGTTGTCTTTCCTGCCGCAGGGAGAGTGGGGGGGCAGGCGGCGAAGCCGCCCGCAACCCCCACACGTTCTCCCTTCGACGCGCCAAGCGGGTAACCACCGGTGCACAGCCCGAGCAGTTACTCCCGCAGAACGATGGGCAAGTAAACCTTGTGGGATGCCTCCTCGACCACGGTGTACTCCACACTCTCGTTGCTCGATAGGTGAGAATCCACCTCGTTGGCGGTTACCTGCACCTCGTTGGTCGCCACACCCACCACGGTCGGCGTGACCACCAGGGTCACTGTCAAACGGCCGCCACTGACCAGCTCGCCCAGATCGCAGATCACCGGCCCCACACCATCACAGTGACCCTGACTCGACGTCACCGCCCCCAGCGTTACGCTCATCGGTAGCGTGTCGGTCAGCACCACCCCCGTGGCGCTGTCGGGGCCGGCGTTGGTGACGACGACGGTGTACGTCAGTACGCTTCCCACCTCGACCGGATCGGGGGTGTCGAACTGGAACACGCGCACGTCCGCCTGCGCGGGTGCCTCCGGGGCCGCGCACGTGACCACCACGTCGTCGATGGCCCACCACCAGTCGTAACTGGCGTTGTAGTAGTAGAAACGCACCCGCATCGACTGCCCCACCAGATCGGAGAGGTCCAGACGCACGGTCTCGGGAATCGGGTAGCCCGAGTCGCTTCCCACCATGTGCAACACGTTGCCCCATGTCACTCCCCCGTCGACGCTGACGTCCACGTCGGCGATTTCGTCGCCGTTCGGCGCGTAGGCGTGGAACTGGCTGTCGAAGCGCAGCTCGACCCCTTCACACCCACCGACGTCGATCAAGGGACTGATCAACTGCTCGTCCTGCGCGTCGCCCGGCCCTGCGCAGTCGGAATCGACCATCAACCACGGGTTGGGGGACGGGCCGATGAACCGCGCGCACGGGTTTGCCGTGGTCCACGTCGCCGTGGCGCCCACACCCGTGCCGCCGTCGATGACCGTCCACCCTGGCGGGATCCCGTCGTCGAAGCCCGCCGCCAGAGCTACCATGGCCGTCGTCTCCACGGCCGTGTTGTTGCCCCCTGCCGGATCGTGCTCGCCGGCGCTCACTTCGACCCCGTTGGTGAGCGTGACCATCGCCGTCGGCGTGACGATGACGGTCACCGTCGCCATCCCCCCGCTGCTCAGGCCGCCCAAGTTGCAGATCACCACCTCGCTGCCGGAGCAACTCCCCTGGCTGGCTTCGGCCAGGCTCAAGGTTGCGCTCACCGGCAGCGTGTCGCTCAGCGTGACCCCCGTCGCGGCGCTCGGGCCATCGTTGACGACCCAAACGGTGTACGTCAGGGGCGCTCCCAGGCTCGCCGGGTCGACGGCGTCAGATTGCGTCACCCTCAGATCGGCCACCGGTGCCACCACAGTCGTCTCCGTGACCGTGTCGTTGGACGCCACCGGATCGTGCGCCACGCCCGCCACGGCGGCGACGTTGCTCAGCGTTCCCACTGCCGTCGGCGTGACCGCGACCGTCACCCGCGCCTGCGCGCCGCCCGCCAGCGTCCCCAG
>JAFGOJ010000198.1 GCA_016926575.1 Anaerolineae bacterium
ATCTGCACGTCGACGATGGCCACAAAGAACTCGTGTTCCAGCGTCAGCGACAGCGCCTGGGGGCCAGACGTGCTCTGCACCACCGTCACGTTCAGTTGGGCCAATTGTGTTTCTCTTACTTCGGCACCAACCACACGCGTAGCATCGAGAACAGCCGGTCGGCATCCACCGGCTTGGACAGATAATCGTTGGCGCCCGCCGCGATGCACTTCTCCGCGTCCCCCTGCATCGCCTTGGCGGTCAGCGCCAGGACGGGCAGGGTGCGGAACTGCGCCTGAGCGCGGATGTGGCGGATCGCCTCGTAGCCGTCCATCTCCGGCATCATGATGTCCATCAACACGATGTCGATCCCCGGCCGGGCAGCGAGGGCATCCAGCGCCTTGCGCCCGCTGTTCGCCATCTGGACGTCCATCCCCTTGTCCCCCAGCAGTTTCGATAGCGCGAAGGCGTTGCGCATGTCGTCGTCGACGATCAACACACGCTTCCCCGCCAAGATGGCGTCCTGGTCGTAGAGCTGTTCGATGGTGTGCTGCTTGTCGGCGGGCATGTCGGCCACGACCTGGTGTAGGAACAGCGCCGTCTCATCCAACAGCCGCTCGGGCGACTTGACGCCCTTGATGATAACGCTGTTTGCATATTTCAGCAACTCGTCGTTTTCCTCTGCGCTCAGTTCGCGGCCGGTGTAGACGATGACCGGGCACTGGGGGATGGTCGCGTCGGCGTCGATGCGGCTCAATACCTCGAATCCACTCATGTCCGGCAGGCTCAAATCCAGAATCATGCAATCGAATGGCTGCGTGCGCAACAGCTCCAGGGCCTGCGCGCCCCGCCCGGTCTCGACGATGTTCACGTCTCCGCCCCCGAGCAACTGGCCGACGCTGCGGCGCAGGGCCTCGTCGTCTTCCACCAACAAGAGGGTCTTGATCTTGCGGGCCAGGAACTGCTCGATCTTCTCGAACACACCCTCCAACGCCTCCGCGGTCAGCGGTTTGCTGAAGAAGCCCAGCGCCCCCATCTTGTACGCGTCGATGGTCTGCTCGGCGGCAGAGACGATGTGTACCGGGATGTGGCGCGTCGATGGCGTCTGCTTGAGGCGCTCCAGTACATCCCACCCCGATATGCGGGGCAGTTGCAGGTCCAGGATGATCGCGTGCGGGACGACCTGCTCGGCCAACCGCAGGCCGCTCTCGCCATCGCCCGCCACCAGGCACTTGAATCCCTTCTTGTGCGCATAATCGTACATGATTTGGGCAAAGGCGGGGTCGTCTTCGACGATCAGCAGCGTCTTGTCGCCGCGCCGGAGGCCGTCGCGGTCGTCGCTGACGGGCTGCGCGGCGGGTGGCTCTGGCGCGAGGGTGGGGGGCGGGGGCGCGGGGGCCGCGACGGCCTCCGGCGCGGCCTGCCGCTGGATGGGCAGGTAGGCGGTGAAGACGCTGCCCTGCCCGGTCGTGCTCTCCAGCGTCAGCGCGCCGCCCAGCCGGGCCATCAACTCGCGCGAAATCGCCAGCCCCAGGCCCGTGCCGCCGTACTTGCGGGACGTCGATCCGTCGGCCTGTTGGAACGCTTCGAAGATGACCGCCTGGTGCTCGGGCTTGATGCCGATGCCGGTGTCGCGCACGGCGAAGGCAACGAGCTGCTCCGTCAGACCCGGCAGTGGCGTCGCCGGCCGGTAGATGTCGAGGCGCACCCGCCCCGTCTCGGTGAACTTGAACGCGTTCCCCAGCAGGTTCTTGAGCACCTGTTGGACGCGCTGGACGTCGGTCTCGATGGTTGTGGGCAGGTCACTCGCCAGTGCGACGTCGAAGTCCAGCCCCTTCTGCTCGGCGATGTGGCGGAACTGGGCGTCCATCGCGGCAGCAATGTCGGCCAGCGCCACCGTCGAGAACCGGAATTCGGTCCGCCCGGCCTCGATCTTCGCCAGGTCGAGGATCTCGTTGATCAGCTCCAGCAAGTCGTTGCCGCTGCTGTGGATCACGCGCGCCGACTCGACTTGCTCCGGCGTCAGATTGCCCCCTTCGTTCCGCGCCAGCATCTGCGCCAGGATCAGCAGGCTGTTCAACGGCGTGCGCAGCTCGTGGGACATGTTGGCCAGGAATTCGGACTTGTAGCGGCTGGCCTGGGCCAGCGCGTCCGCGCGTTTCTCCAGCTCCTCCTGCGCCGCCACGAGCTCCCGGTTCTGCCGGTCCAGGATCTCCTTCTGCTCGCGCAGCGTTGCGGCGCTCTCCTCCAGCTCGACGTTGGCGGCCTCTAACTGGCTCTGTTTCTCGCGCAGGCGCGCCTCAGACATGAGCAGGTTCTCGGTCTGCGTCTCCAACTCGGCATTGATCGCCTTGAGGCGTTCTTCACGCGCCTGGAGCGCGTGCGCCTGCTGCTGCGTCTCGGTCAGCAGCTCGTCGATGCGCTGGCGTGCCCGCGCCGTGCTGAAGGTGATGGCGATGCTCTCGGCCGCACGTTCGAGAAAGTCGATCTGCTGCGGCGTGAACTCGGCCACCGCCGCCAGCTCGATCACACCGACCACCTGGTCGTCGTACAAGAGCGGCATCGCCAGGATGTTCTTGGGCGTGGCGTCGAGCAGCGCCGAGGCGATGACCACGTAATCGTCGGGGGCGCGGGTGAGCAGGATGGGCCGCTGCTCCTTGGCCGCTTGCCCCACCAGCCCCTGTCCCAACGCGAAACGGTTCGCCAGGCGCTTGCGCCGCATGTAGGCGTGGCTGCCGGCCAGTTCGAGGGCGTCTCCGGCGGCGTTCGTCAAGAACAGCGCCCCGGTGGGCACGTCGAGGTAGCGGCACAGGTACTCGACGACGTTGACAGACAAGGTGAGGATGTTCTGCTCGCCGCGCAGGCGCTCGCTGAGCTGGGCCTGCCCCGTCGTCTGCCACATCTTGAGCTCCAATTCACGCTTGGCGGCCTCCGCTTCCTGGCGGGCGGCCTCGGCCCCGCGCTGGCGCTCGGCCAGGAGTTGGTTGACCGCGTCAAGTTGTTCGGCGCGCTCCGCCAGCATCTCCTGCGCCTGCTGCGCCTCCTGCGTGGCCCGCCCGGCCGTCTCTAACGCCTGTCGGAAGAACCACAGGCCCGCCGTCGCCACCCCCACCGCGATGCTGAACCCGATGCCCTCGACGATGATCGGCGGCAGGGTCACCGGTGAGGCCAGGGGCCGCAGCGTGAGCCAGCCCTGACTGAACGCTACGGCAAACAAGGCATAGGTGAGCAGGCTGAGCCCCGTGGCGAAGAAACCCGCCCGCGGTCCAATCAGGACGGCCGCGCCGACGATGACGGCCATGAGGAACTGCCGCCCCCCGCTGGCGAGCCAGCCCAGGTAGAACGCGATGCACGCGAACGCGTACAGCGCGGTCAAAAAGCCCAGCGCGCGCCACTGGTTGGGAACCCGCCGCGCGAACAGGAGGAACACGCCAATTGCGTAGACGGCAGCGTACCACCCCAGCGTGCCTCCCTGTGAGCCTTTGAACAGCACAGACCAGCCCACGTACAGGATGCCCAGCGTGCCCAGGCCGACGGCCACGCCGAGCAGGATGTTCAGTATGCGGTAGCGCAAGTCGCTCAGCCACGCGAACGAATCGCCCCGAACGTCTCTGATGGCACTCACTCTCGACCTCCTGTGGGCAGGAACGCCTGCAAAGCCTGGGCCTGTGCTTCCAATTCCTCGTTGGCGGCACGCAGCTCTTCCTCCTGAACGCGCAGTTCCTCGGCCTGCTGCTGGGTCTGCACCAGCAGCTCCTGAATGCGCGCGCGGTTCAGGGCGGTGTCGAAGGCGTTGGCGATGGCCGCAGCGGCGGACTCGAGGAATTCGGCGTGCGCGGGCGGCAGGTCGGCCAGCAGGCCGATCTCGACCACCCCGAGCACGTGTTTCCAGTGCCGCAGCGGCAGCAAGACGACGTGCCGGGGGCGGACCTGCCCCGCAACCGAGGGGATGGCGAGGGTCTCCGCAGGCACGTCCGTCAGGCAGCGCAGCGTTTCCTCGCGTGCTGCCTGACCCACCAGCCCCTCGCACAGCTCGAAGCGGGTGGCGTGGTCACTGCGCGGGTGGTAGGCGTAGCCGCCCGCCAGTTCGAGCGTCTCTCCTTCCAGCACGTACAGTGCGCCCACCGGCGCGTCGATGGTGCGGCAGAGGTGGCGGATGACGTTGCCTGCCAGGGTGGGGACGTCCTGCTCACCGTGCATACACTCGTGCAGTGCGGCCATGCCCGTCACTTGCCAGATGCGGGCTCGCAATTCCTGGTTGGCCGCTTCGGCTTCCTGGCGCGCGTTTTCGGCCTGCTGGCGTGCCGTTTCGAGGCCCTGGGTGCGCTCGTCGACCATGCGTTCCAGTTGGCCGCGCTGCCCTTCTAATTCTGCGGCGTATTGGCGCGCACGGGCCAGCGCCTCGTTCAACGAGCGTATCGCCACGACGACCAGCGTCGTCACCGTGGCGAGCGCGTTGACCAACACCGCCAGGTTGGCCGTGAAGTCGACCTCCATCGGCGTGGGCAGCCCCCACACGGCCTCTATGTACGACATCGCGATGGCGGAGACGAAGCTCAGCCCGCCGAAGAGCAGTGCCGCGCGCGTGCCCAGGAGCAGGCCCGCCAGCACCACGCTGACCACGTAGGCGGTGCGGTTGGGGCTGGCCACCCCGCCCGAATAGACCATGATGGCCGTCAAATAGACCCACTGCGCGGTCGTGTAGAAGGCAGCGGCCGAACGCACGTGCCTCAAGCGCAGCAGTGTGTAGGCGATTCCGATGATCGCGAGCAGGATGGCGAGGCGCATGGAGAGGGCGGGACTGGGTCGGCGCAACAACGACACGGGCGCACCCAAGCAGGTCACGACGAAGATGACCAGCAGCGTGATGTGCAGTACCCGTGCCACGCGGGTTCTCTCCGCATCATCCTCGAAAACCGGCGGAAAGAGCAGTTGCTTAAACATCGTCACGCATCCTCTCGGCCTGCGCCGATAGTTCCTCGTTGATCGCGCGCATCTCCTCGGCCTGCTGGCGGCTCTCTTCCAGCAGCATCTGGATGCGGGAGCGGTTCTGGGCGCTGTCGAAGGCGCTGGCGATGCTCTCCAGCGCGGCCTGCAGGAACGCGCTCTGGACCGGCGTGAGGTCGTGCAGTAGGCCAATCTCGATCACGCCCACGACGTGGCCCTCGTAAAGGAGGGGGGCGGCGACGATGGTGTTGGGGACCGCGTCGCCCAGGCCGGACGTGATCGCCACGCAGTCCGGCGGGAGGTCGGTGATGGTGAGGGTGGACCGGTCCGCCGCGGCCTGCCCCACCCATCCCTCACCAAAGTCGAAGGAGCACGTATCGCTGGGGTAGGCGTACCGCCCCACCATGTCCAGCCGCTTTCGCAGTGGTTCGATCACGAACAACGCTCCCACCTGGGCGTCCAGGTAGCGGCAGAGGTGTTCGATGGCGGCGTCTGCCAATGCCGACACGTCTTGCTCGCCGTGCATACGCTCGTTCAATTGGGACAGCCCCGCGACGTGCCAGAGTTGATCTTGCAGGGCGCGGTTAGCGGCTTCTGCCTCCTGCCGCGCAGCCTCGGCTTTCCCCGTCCGCTCGGTGACCTGTACCTCCAGCGAGTCGCGGATGGCCTGCAGTTCGCGGTTGCTGTTTTTCAGCTCCTGTTGGGCCTGGCGCGAGCGCGCAAGGGTTGCAGAGAGCGTGTCGATGGCCAGCTTCAGCAGCCCGGCGCTCAGCAGGAAGTAGACGATCACAATTCCCAGTTCTAGCAGCGGGCTGGTCGGCAGGATGTCGACGTCGAGCACGCCGTACTGCTCGGCCAGGAAAATCCCTATCGCGCTGGCGATGCTCAAGCCGGTGAACACCAGGGCGATGCGCGTGCCGGAGAGCAATCCGGCCATCAAGATGAGGATGATGTAGCCGGCCGTCTCTGGATTGGCGATGCCGCCGGAAACGAGCAATTGAATCGTCACCGCCACCCACAGGGCCAACGTGAACGCGCGCGCGACGAGTTGCACCCGCCCGGCGCGCAGCAGGAGGAGCGAGGTGCATCCCAGCAGCACCAATGCGCCGGCGATGGCCGCGCCGAGCAAGGCGCGGCTGCCGAACAGCGATGCGATGCCCGCCAGGAACCAGCATACCGTCGCCACCCACAGGATCGGCGACATAATCCCCGCGACGCGCGTTTTGTCGTCGTCGCCCTCGAAGATAGGCGGTGCGAATAATGGCCTGATATTGTTCCACATATCAGCGGCTTCCCTTTTTGATGTCGTGCGAATGCGTGGGTAACTATTCCGAAAATAGGGACTTTGCAGGGGCTCCGCCCCTGCACCCCGCCGGGGAAACGGGTAAACCTACGGTTTACCTTCCGGTTCCCCCGGACCCCTTCTG
>JAFGOJ010000199.1 GCA_016926575.1 Anaerolineae bacterium
GGTGTAGGGCCGGCCGTCCTTCAGACCGTAGCGCATCTCCAGCACCTCACGCTCGCGGGCGCTCAATACGTCAAGGGCCGCATGGATGTGTTCCTCCAGCAACCGGCGCGACGTGGCATCGGCCGGGGCCGGGATCGTCTCGTCCTCGATGAAGTCCGCCAGGTTGCTGTTGTCCTCGGTGCCCACCGGCATCTCCAGCGACATCGGTTCCTGGGACAGGTCGAGAATCTGCTGGACCTTGGAACCGGCCCGGTGAAGCCGCCGCTCCTGGGTCGGGGTCAGCCGCCGCCCGCCATCGATGGCCTTCTTGATCTCGCGCGCTTCGGTGGCATCCAGGTAGTCCATATCCAGCGCAATCTCCGCCGACGTCGGCGGGCGGCCGTATTCCTGCGTCAGACGGCGGCGCACCCGCGAGATGCGGTTGATCGCTTCGACCATGTGAACCGGAATGCGGATCGTGCGCGACTGGTCGGCGATGGCGCGCGTGACGGCTTGACGGATCCACCACGTGGCGTAGGTGGAGAACTTGAACCCACGCGTGTGATCGAACTTATCCACGGCGCGCAGCAGGCCGATGTTCCCCTCCTGGATCAGGTCAAGGAAGGAGATGCCCTGCCCGATGTAGCGTTTGGCGATGTTGACCACCAGACGCAGGTTGGCCTGGATCAACTCCTGCTGTGCTTCGGCAGCGCGATGCTCCACATCCGACCAGCTCAACTCCAGAATCTCCTCGCTCGGGGCCTGGGGTGCCAGGCTTTCCAGGGTGGGGAAGCTTCCCTCACGCAGCCAGGCCAGCCGGAGCAGTTCCAACGTCGAGTCGGGCATCAGGTAGAGATGAATCAGCAGCTCGAACATCGCGCGGGTCAAGTCGGCCCACTCGGCATCCTCTGTGACGTTGGCCTGAGCCAGGAACGTCAAGAAGTACGAGCGGTTGTTGGGCATCCGCGTGCGGCGCAGGGCGCTCGCTTCGTCCAACATCGCCACGGCGTCGGGCCGCGGTATGGCGCGCCCCTCACAGATGCGCTTGATCGCACCCCACAACTCGAAAGCCGACTCCATCAGCACCAGCCACACCTCTCGATACGTGGGCTGCCGGTCGGCTGACTGGGCCAGTTTGTTGCGGTAAGCCGATAGGAGGCTCACCGCCTCGCGCACCGTCGAGAGCCAGACCTCCTGGTGGGGTTCCAACAGCGCCACCTGGCCGATCTCGCGCAAATACATGCGCACCGGGTCCTCGACATCGGCGCCGGCTATCGGCGGAAGCCCTACATCCGATTCCTCGATCTCTTCCAGATCGTCGATGGTGGGTTCTTCTACCACATCTTTATTCGAAGCGTGTTGCACAGTCTCAATCACCTCCAGGCATACACGACGGGTCTACGTGGCAGACCAGCGGCGTGCCAATGCCTGCTCGACGTATCGCAGCGTCTGCGCGTTCTCGTTCATACTCGCACCGACGTCAGCCCACTCCGCTTCTTCCATCAAACTCTGCAACTCCAGCCCCCGGCGCTTCAAGTTGCGCTTGCGGATGTAGAGCGCCGCGCGGATGCCCTCGCGCGCCCAACGCTCGTTCGCCCAATCGTCTGCGAAGGACAAGATCGCCTGCAAGCGCTCGAAGAGCGTGTCGGCCACTCTCTCCCACAACCGCCCTACCGAAGGGTACTCGTCCTCCCACAGAACCGCCTCCCAGGCTTCGAAGAGTGCCCGGTCGACCGGGTCGTCGAAGTCGTCGAAGCGAACCGGCGCGAGTCCCATCTCCTCGAACGCGTCGTTCACCTGCCGCAGCATCGGCGGGTAGCGGAAGAGCACCTGCAAGAAATACCCCTCCAGGTCGGCTTGCAGCGCGGCGCGTTGCTCGGGCGGCGCTGCCGCCAGACCGGTCACGCCCTGCCGGCGGTGGGCCGACTGCCGCTCGGCCTGGTGGAGCTGTGCCATCAACGTCCGCTCCTGGACGCCCAACGCGCGGGCGATCTGCTGCGCGTGCGCCTCCCGCTCGACGGGGTCGGGAACATCCCGCAGCAAGGGCAGCATACGCTTCACGATCTCGGCCCGCTCCTTGGGATCGTCCGGGTTGGACTGGGCGAGCAGGCGCTGGAACATGAACCCGATCACCGGTGCGGCCTCTGCCACCAGCGCGGCCCAGCGCTCGGGATCGCTCTTGATCAGCACGTCCGGATCATGCCCCTGCGGCAGGCTCAAGATGCGGATTTCTGCGCCCAGGCGGCCCTCGTACCCCACCAGCCCGCGCGGGTCGAAGACCGGTTCGCCCTCGCGGGCCAGCGTCTCGCGCACCACTTCGAGGCCGCGCAGGGTGGCCTGCACGCCGGCGGCGTCAGGGTCGAGCGCCAGCACGAAGTGGCGCGTGTAGCGCTGCAAGTGGCGCACCTGGTGCTCGGTGAGCGCCGTGCCCATCTGAGCCACCACGTTCCGAAAGCCGGCCTGGTAGGCCTGCATCACGTCCATATATCCTTCGACGATCACCGCGCGGTCCTCGTCGCGGATCGCCCGTCCGGCCAGATCGAGGCCGTACAGGTTGCGCCGCTTGTCGAAGAGCGCGGTTTGCGGCGAGTTCAGATACTTGGGCACGCCGTCGGGATCGAGCGTCCGCGCGCCGAACCCGATGGGCTGCCCGCGCGCGTCGCGGATAGGAATCATCACCCGGTCGCGGAAGCGGTCGTAGGTCGTGCCGTCCTCGCGCTCGATCAGCAGGCCGGCGTCGATCAGGTCAGTCAGCGTGAACCCCTTGCCGGTCAGATACGCACGCAAGCCGTCCCAACCCGGCAGGCTGTACCCGAGCTGGAACACCTGCACCGTTTCGGGCGTCAGCCCGCGGCGCGCGACGTAGGCCCGTACCGTCTCGGCCTCCGGCGCGTGGAGGAGGAGGGTGTGGTAATAACGCACCGCCTCTTCCAACGCCGCCCGCAACTGATCCAGATGCTCTTTGCGCTCGACCTGGTCTGGGGTGACGGGGCGCAGTTCCACGCCCGCGCGCCGCGCCAGCTCCTCCAACGCCGTGCGAAAGTCCCACCCCTGATGTTTCATCACGAAGGAGAAGACGTCGCCCCCTTCGGCACATCCCCCGAAACAGTGCCAATGCTGACTGTCCGGAAAGACGTAGAAGGAGGGCGTCTTTTCGGAGTGGAAAGGACACAGCGCCTTGAAGTTGCGCCCGGATTTTTGGAGCGGCAGGTAGGAGGAGATCACCTCCACGATATCCAGCCGTTCCTTGATGTCGTCAACCACACCCATTATCAATTTGCCCTCGGAGAGTATTTTACCCGAGGGCGGCAAACGTGGCAAGCCGGTATTCCCAACCTTGACAGTCCTCTCTTTTACGGTATACTATTCACTATGACGATACACATCAGGCACAGTATGCCAAAGAAACCGGCTATGGACTCATTCCAGCACGCCAAAGCCCCCCATTCGGTCCGCTTTGGCCGGATGGATGCCTGTGTGTCGTTCCTGACGGTTTCAGGGGGACTGCCCTCGTAGTGTTTGCGTTACGTCAATACCATTGACCGCAAAGCGCGGGGGACTATTCGGCCCCCGCGCTTTTTCTTTGCCGGTTCGTGTGAGACCGTCGTCAGTGTGAGGAGTAGTATGGTAAACGTAGATGCGAGAACTGTTCTGTTGCTCAACGCGTCGTACGTCCCGCTGCGGCCCATCACGATTCGTGACGCCGTCGATTTGATCATGCGTGACATGGTGGACGCAGTAGACGGTGTGGCCGCGCGCCTCAACACGACCACGACGGTGTTCGAGGTGCCATCCGTGTTGCGACTGCGGTACTACGTCAACGTGCCGCTGCGTGGGGCAGTGTGGAGCCGGCGCGGCGTGTTGAGCCGCGACCATTACACCTGCATCTACTGCGGCGCGACCGTCGGTGACCAGCAGCGCGGCAAGACGCTGATGCGCGCCGACCTGACCATCGACCACCTGACCCCGCGCAGCCGCGGCGGCGAAAACACGTGGAGCAACACCGCCTGCGCCTGTCGCTGGTGCAACCACCGCAAGGCAGACCGCATGCCGCACGAGGCCGGCATGAAGCTTCTGTGGGAGCCCAAGCGCCCTCGCACGCGCTACCTGGTGATCAACGGCGAAGTGCCGGAGGAGTGGAAGGTCTACATCAACCTGTAGACACCTTCCGGTTGCTGTCGCAAAGCCAGGCGGCTGCCCAAGCAGCCGCCTGGTATGTTGTCTGACCGTTTCAGACCATCTTGCGCATCGAGGTGTGAGCGTGCCGTTTCTCACTCGCGCCACGCCGGGGCGGGTGACGGTCGGCGCGCTGCTGCCGGTGCGGGGCGGTGCGCCCAAATTGGCTTTCCGGCACGAAAGCGCCGTAGTCGAAACCAGGCAAGCGACGCCGCTCGATCTCTGCACCCAACACCTCCTCGATCATCTGCACCATCGGCTTGTTCTCCACCGAAGCCAGCGTGAACGCTTCGCCGCTCTGGTGCGCGCGTCCGGTGCGGCCGATACGGTGCGTGTAGGCGTCGATGGTATCGGGCATGTCGTAGTTGATCACGTGGGTAATCTCCATGACGTCGATGCCGCGCGATGCGATGTCGGTGGCGACCAGAATGTCGTACTTGCCATCGCGAAAGCCGTTGATCGCCTGGTCGCGCTGGTTCTGAGACATATTGCCCTGCAGCGCCGAGGCGCGGTAGCCGCATTTGGCCAGGTCGCGGGCCAGATTGCGCGCCCGATGCTTGGTGCGTGTAAAGATCAGCACGCGCCCCGTGGCCGTCTGTTCCAACAGCGCCATCAACAAGCCTCTCTTGAGGGCATCGGGAACGGGATAGAGCGCGTGGGAGACGGTCTCCACAGGGGCAATCATGCCGATTTGCACGGTGACCGGATCTTTGAGGATATGGTCCGCCAACTCGCGGATGTCGTCGGGCATGGTAGCCGAGAAGAACAGCGTCTGGCGTCGCTGTGGGAGGACTTTGAGGATGCGGCGGATGTCGGGCAGAAAGCCCATGTCGCACATACGGTCGGCTTCATCCAACACCAACACCTCGACGTGCGACAGATCGATGCTGCCGTCGCCCAGCAAGTCGAGCAGGCGGCCGGGGCAGGCGACGACGATTTCCGCGCCGCGTTTCAGTGCCGCGACTTGGTGTACCTTGCTCACCCCCCCGTAGACGGTGACGCTGCGCACTTGCGTATTCTTGCTCAGGTCGATGGACATCTGGTGAATCTGTTCGGCCAGCTCGCGCGTGGGAGCGACAATCAGCGCCCGCACGCGGCGCAGAGGGCCATTCGTCAGCCGCTGGAGAATCGGCAGCAGGAAGGCCGCCGTCTTGCCCGTGCCGGTCTGCGCCAGCCCGAGCACGTCGCGCCCGGAGAGCACCACCGGAATGGCCTGCTGTTGAATTGGGGTGGGCGTTGTGTACCCCACCGCATGGATCGCGGCGCCGATGCGCCGGTCAAGAGAAAACTGTTCGAAAGTCACAAAAAACTCCTTGGTCTGTGTAATGGTATCTTCTCAAAAAGTGGGGGGTGGGGGTTTTGCGGGCGGCTTCGCCGCCCGCAAAACCCCCATGTTCTCCCCGCTTTATTGAGA
>JAFGOJ010000200.1 GCA_016926575.1 Anaerolineae bacterium
CGTGCCCCTCGCGGATGCGGGCGCGCAAAAAGGCCGTCGGATCGCCCCGGCTCTCGCTCTGGTAGCAAACTCGACCGGCGTATTCCAACAACTCCTCGGGGGTTCCCTCACCGCGCAAGTAGCGCGTGATCGCAATCAACTCCACGTTCATCTCGCACCTCCAAGTAACGAGTATACTCAAGTAGGCGTCATGTGCAACTTGACCTTCGCCCCACCCTATGCTACCATTCCATTCAAGGAGGCGCGCCTATGAGCAAGCCGTGGTTTCTGTATCTCCTGCGCTGCGCCGATGGCACGCTCTACACCGGCGTCACTACCGACGTAGATCGCCGTGTGCGGGAGCACAACACAGGGCGCGGCGCGCGCTACACCCGCGGCCGCCGGCCAGTGTGGCTCGTCGGGGCGTGGCACTGCGCCGACCGCGCGGCCGCCCAGCGGGCCGAGGCGCTCCTGCGCCACCTGCCTCCGGCACACAAGGAGATGCACGCGCTGACCGCCCTCCCCTTCGAAGGCGCCCCTTACTGCGGCCCGGCCCCCGATCGCTTCTGCACACGTTGCGGCGGCCCCCTGCAAGCCGTCCTCCTTCCAAACGAGGGCCGCCCGCGCCAGGTGTGCGCCACCTGCCAGCGCACACACTACCGCAACGCCAAACCCTGCGCCGGGATGCTGGTCACCCGCGCCGGGCAACTCCTGCTGGTGCGGCGCAGCCTGGCCCCTTTCGAAGGCTATTGGGACATCCCAGGCGGGTTTTTGGAGGAAGGCGATCTGCCGCAAGCGGGCGCGGTGCGCGAGGTGCGCGAGGAAACGGGGCTGGAGGTCGAACCAACGCGCTTCTTCGGCTTCTACCTCGACCGGTACACCTATGAGGACGACACCAGCACCACCCTCAACGTCTACTTTCTGGGGCAGGTCGTGGGCGGTCTGGAGCAGGCTGGAGACGATGCCGCAGCGCTGGGTTGGTTCAGCCCCGGCGCTTTGCCGTCGCGCATCGCCTTCGACCACGCCCGGCTGGTGCTCGCGGACTGGGCGCGCGCGCAGGAGGCGCAGCGGTGAGGGCAGCGTTCAGCGTCTTCTGGGAGACCGCGCGCGACGCCTACGACCAGGTCTTCGCGCTGGTGCTCTTGAACGCGCTCGCGTGGCTGCTCTGCCTGCCGCTGGTGACCGCGCCGCCGGCTCTGGCCGCGCTGTGGGCGATGGGAAACCAGGTGGCACGTGGCGAAGCTCCCACGGTAAAAGGCTATTTCGGCGCATTCCGGCAGTATTTCGGCTGGAGTTGGCTGCTGGCCGGACTGAACGCGCTCGCGCTGGGGCTGTTCGCGGTCAACGTTTGGTTCTACGCGCCGGGCAACAACCCACTCGACCTGCCGCCCAAGGTAGCTGCCGCCATCCGTTACGCGTGGGTGGGGCTGGCGCTGGCGTGGCTGGCCTACGCGCAGTACCTCTTCCCACTCGTCCTGGAACAAGCGGACCGCCGCCTGCGCACCACACTGCGCAACGCGGCGGTGCTGCTGGCGACACAGCCGCTCTTCTCCTTCACCTTGCTGGGGCTGAGCGTGCTCGTCGCCGCGGTCAGCACCGCACTCACCGCACCCTGGTTCGTGATCACACCGGCATTTCTGGGGGTGCTCGCCAACAACGGCGTGCGGCGGCTGTTGAAGCCACATCGAGAGAGTCAGTCGTAAGGGCGCGATGGAATCGCGCCCTTACGAGCGCACCAAAGGAAAGGAGTGACCCAATGGACAATCAACGTATCACCAAGTTGCGCACGGAAGCCGGCCAGAAGGGGCTGGACTGCGTCGCGCTGGTACCGGGGGCCAATCTGTTCTACCTGACCGGCCTCTCCTTCCACCTGAGCGAACGCCCGGTGCTGGCGCTCTTCCCGGTGGACGACGCACCGGCAATCGTGCTGCCCGCGCTGGAAGCGCCCAAGCTGGAGCACGCCGCGTGCGCGCTCCACCCCTTCCCTTACACCGACGAAGAAGGGCCGGCGCTGGCCTTCCAGCAAGCATGCGCGTCGCTGGAGCTGGCGGATGCCCGCATCGGTGCCGAGCACCTGCACATGCGGCTGCTGGAGGCGCGCTACCTGGAGCGGTACGCCCCCGGCTGCGAACTCTCTCCCGCCGACGACGTGATGAGCGCCCTGCGTATGACCAAGGACGCGGGCGAGCTGGCCGCCATGCGCGAGGCGGTCGCCGTCATCGAGGCGGCCCTGCAGGCCACGCTCGACCGGCTCGAGCCGGGGATGCGCGAGCGTGAAGTGGCCGGCACGTTGATGATCGAGATTTTCGACAAGGGCGGAGACGGGCTGGCCTTCGAGCCTATCGTCGTGGCCGGGCCGAACGCCGCCTCGCCCCACTCGGGGCCGTCGGACCGGCCGATCGGGCGCGGCGAGACGATTGTCATCGACTGCGGCGCGACCGTCGACGGCTACGCCTCCGACATCACCCGCACTGTGGCCATCGGCGAGATGCCCGAGGCGATGCAGCGCGTCTACCGCACCGTGCTGGATGCGAACACGGCCGGGCGCGCAGCGGCCCGCCCCGGCGTCACTGCCGAGGCGGTGGACCAGGCCGCCCGCGCAGTGATCGAGGCAGCCGGGTACGGCGCGTACTTCATCCATCGCACCGGCCACGGGCTGGGGCTGGAGACGCACGAGCCGCCCTACATCGTGGCGGGCAACCGGCGCGTGCTGGAGGAAGGGATGACCTTCACCGTCGAGCCGGGCATCTACCTGCCCGGCCTGGGCGGCGTGCGCATCGAGGACGACGTCGTCGTCACCGCCGCCGGCGCAGAGAGCCTGACCACCTTCCCGCGCGAACTGACCGTTTTGTAGGTCGAAAGGAGGATAGGTATGACATCACAGATCGAATACGTCGTCAAGCGCACGGGGGCCGTGGTCCCGTTCAAACGGGAGCGGATCACCAACGCCATCTACCGCGCCGCCGTGGCGGTGGGCGGGCGGGACCGGGAGACGGCGGAGCGGCTGGCGAACCAGGTCGTGGCCATGCTGGAGCAGAGCACCCCCGCGGGCGAGGTTCCCACCGTCGAAGGCGTCCAGGACGTCGTCGAAAAAGTGCTGATCGAAGCCGGACACGCCAAAGTCGCCAAGGCCTACATCCTCTACCGGGACGAGCGCGCGCGCCAGCGGCACGAGCGCGCCCTGCGCTCGGCCATGCCCTACAGCAACATCCCCTGGCGCAAGCTGTGGGAGGTGCTCAACTGGGCCGTCGCGCACGAGGTGGAGACGGTGGAAAAGCTGAACGCCCGCATCGCGCGGGGGGAGTTTGCCCAGATCGTGCGCGAGGCCGACCGGGCCTACACCGAGGACATCACGACGGCTATGGAGATGATCTGCGAGCGGCAGGGGGGAGTGAAGATCGTCATCATCGCCGGGCCGTCGTCATCCGGCAAGACGACCACGACCACCAAGCTCAACCACATGCTCTCCAGGCACGGCATGAGCCTGGTCGCTCTGACGGTGGACAATTACTTCTTCAATCTGGACGTGCACCCCAAGGACGAGTACGGCGATTACGACTTCGAGACGCCGCAGGCGCTCGACCTGGCGCTGATCAACGAGCACCTGGTGCGCCTGATCGCGGGCGAGGAGGTGCTGATCCCCTACTACGACTTCAAGACCGGCCAGCGCGCCGACCACCAGACGCCGATGCGCGTCGCCCCGAACGAGATCATCCTGATCGACAGCCTGCACGGCCTGTACGAGGATATGACCATCGACGTGCCCGCCGAGAACAAGTTCAAGATCTACATCGAGCCGCTATTGCAGATGAAGGACGCCACCGGGCAGTACATTCGCTGGACAGACCTGCGGCTGATGCGCCGTATGATGCGCGACGCGAGCCACCGCGCCTATGACCCACAGCAGACGTTGGAGCACTGGCATTACGTGCGCAAGAGCGAGATGCGGCACATCATTCCCTACGTCAACACCACCGACTACATCGTCAACAGTGGCCTGCCCTACGAGCTGCCGGTCATGCGACCCAGGCTGCTGGAGCACTTCGGGCGGTGGGCGGAGGAATACGCGGGCCATCCGGAGCGCGTCGACGCGCACGCCCGCGCCGTGCGGGTGCGGGACGTGCTGCGGGCCGTCGCGCCGGTCGAGGACGATTCGGCCATCCCGCCGGACTCGTTGCTGCGCGAGTTCATCGGCGGGAGCTGTTACGAATATTAGGGCCGATCGCAGGGGCCGGTCCGGGACCGGCCCCTGCAATACCGATTATTTCGCCTCGCCGCGGGTCACGCCCAACATACATACAATCGCCAACAGGAAGAAGGCCGGCGTGGCCAGAAAGATCAGATTGTAGTCGTTGTGGCCCCACTCGACGATGTACCCGTTGACGATGGGGCCGGTCACAGCGGCCAGTTGTGAGGCAATGTAATACAGCCCCGTGTACGTGCCCAGGTCCGCGTCGGAGACGGAGATGTCGATGACCATGGGCAGGCTGTTGATATTCACCAGTGCCCACCCCATCCCGCCAATCGCCATGACGCCCCAGATGAGCGTGGCGTTGCGCAGGAAGAAGTTGGCCACCAGCAGCACGCCGAAAACGATCAAGCCGGTGATGATCGTTCTGCGACGGCCAAAGCGGGCTGCGATGTAGCCGGAGGGCACGGCAAAGACCAGGAACGACAGCGACGCCACCCCCATCAACAGCGGAGCGGTGCCGGGGGACATCGCCAGCTCGCTCACGCCGTAGGAGGTGAGGAACGTCTCCACGGCGTTGTAGCCGACGAACCAGCAGAAAATCGCGCCCATCAGCAGCGCCAGACTGCGCCGCCCCTCCGCCGGCAGGCGTTTGATGCCTTGCAGCGCCCCGAATCCCTCGTCGTCGCGCGCCGTCACGCTCGACCCGGGCGACTCCTTGACGAAGATGAACAACACCACCACCGCCACGGCCATCAAGATGCCCCCGAAGAGAAACGGCGTGATGCGCCCCATGCTGTAGAGAATCCCGCTGCCCAATGTGGCGATCAGCGTCCCCACACCGCCCATCATGTTGATGATTCCATTCGCCTGTGAACGCAGCGGGCTGGGAGTCAGGTCCGGCATCAACGCGATGACGGGCGTGCGGAAGCTCGCCATGGCCAGCAGGAACACGCCGATAGCGAGCATAAAGACGGCTAACTGCGCGCCCAGTTCTCCGGTCTGGCCGTTCAGTTCGACCGGGATCATGCCCACTGCGATAGGGATAACGAGGAAGGCCGCAATCGCAATCGGCGACAGCACGAGGATGAAGGGCATACGCCGCCCCAGCCGGGTCCAGATGCGGTCGCTCCACACGCCGATCAGCGGCAGGAGGAAGAAAGCAGCGATGTTGTCCAGTGTCATCACCACGCCGGTGAGGCCCGGGCCGAGGCCAAACCCCAACTCGCCCTGGGCGTCGAAGCCGGCGTGGCCCGCCTGGAGATAGATCGGCACGTAAGCGTTGTAGAGCGTCCACATCACGCTGATGCCAAAGAAGCCAAAACCGATCAGAAAGGTCTTCCCGTAATTCAACTTGGGTTTCGCGGGGTGTTGATCCATTGCAGAGGTCACTCCTTTCATATGAACGATTGCGCGATAACGCTAGTTGTAGCACAGATAGGAGCAGAAAGCAAGCCCGGAGCGGCCTTCCCATCCAGACAAATCTCATATATAATCTCTCCACGAACGCGTGACGTCAGCCTCTTCGAAAGGAGAAAACCTATGTCCGCAGGCAAAATAATCGGTTACATCATCGCGGCAATCTTGATCTTTTTCGGCGTCCTCTTCATCTGGGGAGCCTTCAGCGCAGAAGGCGAAGCCGGTTGGATCGTGATCGGCATCATCACCGCAGGCATCGGCCTGGGCATCATCCTCCTGATCAAACTGCGCGAGCCGAAGCCCACCCAGCCGCCGCAGGAGATCATCCAGAAGATCGACCTGAGCGGCGACATACAAATGGAAAAGCTGAAGTGCCAGGTCTGCGGGGCCGAGTTGAACAAAGATAGCATCTCTGTCAAAGAAGGGGCCATTTTCATCGAATGCCCCTTTTGCGGTTCGGCCTACCAGATGGTCGAAGACCCCAAGTGGTGAGGCCAGCTCTTCGGCCTGGATGGAGGAGGGAACGTATGCACCGGAAGCGATCCTTTGGACTGTTCCTTTTCGTCGCCCTGGCGGTTGGACTGTGCCTGCCGTTGCCCGCCCACGCCCAGAGCTATGGCTTTTCGCTGGATCAGGCAATCGTCGACGTCTGGTTAAATCCCAATGGTACGGTGAGCCTGGAATACTGGCTGACCTTCACCTGCGACCCCGGCGCGCACCCCATCGACGTGGTCGACCTGGGCCTGCCCAACAGCAACTTCAGCTATACCGACATCCGCGGCGACGTGGACGGTACGCCGATTGCCCGCGTCGATTCTGACTACCAGGGCGGCGGGAGCGGCGCCGCCGTCTGGTTGGGCAGCGGCACGATCGCACCCGGCCGCTCCGGCACGGTCCACATCATCGTCGACCGCGTGGGGCGCATGTTCTACCAGGACAGCGACGACACCGCCTACGCCAGCATGCAGTTCTCGCCGGTCTGGTTCGATGGTCAGGCCGCGCACGGCACCACCGACGCGACCGTGCGCTTCCACCTGCCGCCCGGCGTGCAGCCGGAGGAGCCGCGCTGGCACAGCAGCCCCTCGGGTTGGCCCGAGCAGCCCGAGACGGCCCTCGACGCGGAAGGGCGCGTGCTCTACACCTGGTACAACCCGGCCGCCAGCCCCAGCCGAGAGTACATCTTCGGCGCATCCTTCCCCGCTCAGTACGTCGAAGAGGGCGCGGTCCAGCAGCCGCCCTCCGTGGCGGAGGGCCTATTCGCCGGCGGAGCAGCCTTTCTGACCTCGTTGGCCGGCTGTATCTGCAACCCCATCACCCCCTTCTTCGTGTTCATGGCCGGGTTCTTCGGCTTCTCCATTTGGGCGAATAACAAACGCAAGATGCAGTACCTGCCGCCTCTGCTCAAGGTCGAAGGGGTGGGCATCAAGCGTGGCCTGACAGCCGTCGAGGCCGCGATCCTCCTCGAAGCCCCGCTCAACAAGGTGATGACCATGGTACTCTTCGGCCTGCTGAAGAAAGGCGCGGTCACCGTGCTCGAAGAGAGTCCCCTGCGCATCCAGGCCAACACACCTCAACCCGAAGGGCTCCACCCTTACGAGGAAATCTTCGTTGAGGCCATCAAGCCCGATGGAACGCTGGATGAACGCAAGCTGGAATCGATGATGGTCAGCCTGGTAAAGATGGTCAACACGAAGATGAAAGGCTTCAGCCGCCGGGAGTCGGTGGCGTATTACAAGGACATCCTGCGGCGCGCCTGGACGCAAGTCGAAGCCGCCGACACCCCCGAAGTGCGCAGCCAGCGCTTCAACGACGCGATGGAGTTCCTGATGCTGGACCGCGACTTCGACGACCGGACGCGGCGCACGTTCATCACCGGTCCCTTCTACGTCCCGCCGTGGTGGATCTACCACCGCCCGTGGGCGCACGCCGTCTCACCCGCGTTCGCCAAGTCCGCGCCGCTTTCCGGCCCCGTGAGCCTGCCCTCCGGCCCGGTCAGCCTGCCCACCCTGCCCGGCGGCGACTTCGCCGCCCGCATTGTGCGCGGCATCGAAGGCACCGCCGGCGGCATCGTCGGCAACCTCAGCGGCTTCACCAGCAAAGTGACCTCGGTGACCAACCCTCCGCCGAAACCATCGTCCAGCGGCGGCGGCCGCAGCTCTTCCGGCGGAGGCTGCGCCTGCGCGTGCGCCTGCGCCGGGTGCGCCTGCGCCTGCGCGGGCGGCGGACGCTAACCTCTATGTCGGCGTTGGACCGCCTGCGCGCGGCCTTCGCGCCCCCACGCGCGCTCCCGCCCGGGCTGCACGCCTACCAGCGCAGCGACGGCGCCGGTGCACGCGTGCGCGTCCACCTGCGCGTCGAGCCGGACGGGCGCGGCCTGCTGGTGATCAACGCCTCGCGGGTGCTGCACCTCAACCAGACCGCCGCCGAGTACGCGCGCCTGGTGCTGGAGGGCGTGCCCGAAGCAGCCGCCGTGCGCGACATCCGCCGCCGCTACCGCGTGGACGCCGCCGTGGCCCAGGCCGACTACCACCGCATGCAGGAGCAACTGGACACCCTCATCCGCGACGACGCGTGTATCTGCCCCATCATCGGGCTGGACGTGGAGCGGATCGACCCCTTCTCCGTCCCCCTCACCGCGCCGTACCGCATGGACCTGGCGCTGACTTATCGCTGCAACGACGCTTGCCCCCACTGCTACGTGGCGCGCCCTCCCAGCTACCCGGAGATGAGCACGGCGGATTGGAAGGCCGTCCTCGACCGGGTATGGCGGGTGGGCATCCCGCACGTCTGCTTCACCGGCGGTGAGGCGACGCTGCGCAGCGACCTGGCCGAGCTGGTGGCTTACGCCGAGGGGCTGGGCCTGGTGACGGGCCTGCTGACTAACGGGCGGCGGCTCTCCGACGCGGCACTGATGCAAGCCCTGATCGACGCGGGTCTCGACCACGTCCAGATCACCGTCGAATCTCACGCCGAAGCGATCCACGACCGCATGGTCGGCGCGCCGGGCGCGTGGCAAGAGACGGTGGCGGGGGTGCGCAACGCAGTCGCGGCGGGACTCTACACCACTACCAACACCACGCTGACGCGCTGGAACGTGGCAAATATCGAGGAAACCGTGACCTTCATTGCCGGATTGGGCGTACCAACGTTCGCCTGCAACAGCCTGATCTACGCCGGACGCGGCGCGGAGGTCGGCACAGGCTTTCGTGAGGGGGAATTGGGACCGCTCCTGGAGCGCGTGCGCGCCACCGCCGACGCTCACGCCCTGCGCCTGATCTGGTACACGCCCACTCAATACTGCGCCTTCTCGCCACTCCAAATGGAACTGGGGGTGAAGGCGTGCACCGCGGCGCTCTACAACATGTGCGTCGAGCCTGACGGGGCGGTCATCCCCTGCCAGAGCTACTACGAACCACTGGGGTACATCTTGCGCGATCCGTGGGAAGCCATCTGGAACCACGAGCTGGCCGTAGGTCTGCGGGAACGGCGCTACGTCCCTCAAAAATGCCGCGACTGTCCCGAACTCCCCATCTGCGGCGGCGGCTGCCCGCTGTACCTGAAACACACCGCATAACACCAGCAGGGGTAACTGCTCAGCCTGGTCATTGCGAGCGGCCCAAAGAGCTTGCCCTGAGCGAAGTCGAAGGGGCCGCGAAGCAATCTCCTGATCGCTTTTTGGGGATTGCCCCTGATTACTCGGGGACAGGCTTCGGGCGCTAAAGCGTCCTCGCAATGACCAATCGGTGGGTCAGTCAACGTTGCCGTTGGTAGGGGTCGGTCTGAGACCGACCCCTACCAACCGCCATTTTCTGCCGTTTGTGGTGGCCCCGTAGGGGCCATGGCAACTATTCCGAAAATAGACCGTCTCGATGTAGGGCGGGTTTCAAACCCGCCGACCCTCGGTTACCATGACTTTGCAGGGGCTCCGCCC
>JAFGOJ010000201.1 GCA_016926575.1 Anaerolineae bacterium
CGGGCGCCCCGCTCGGCGCGGGTCCACGACCCGCACCACCGCCGGGTCACGGACCCGGCGGGAGCACATTGTCCTGTGGGGGTAGGCGCGCGATTCAATCACGCGCCTACCCCCACAGGAACGAGCCTTATTTTCGAAGCGCCCCTACGGGCTTTGCAGGTTTGAAAAGCTATGCTACACTATCCGGTATTCTAATACCAAGGAGCGGGGCAATGGCGGAAGGAGCAACCACTCTCAGGCTGACCGTCAACGGCGCCGAATTCGACCTGAGCATCGATCCCGAGACCACGTTGGCCGACGTATTGCGGCGCGAATTGGGCCTGACCGGCACCAAGATCGGCTGTGGCGACGGTCACTGCGGGGCCTGCGTGGTGCTCGTCGACGGCCGCCCGGTGCGCTCCTGCATCTACCCCGCCCGCAAGGCCGCCGGTAAGCACGTGCTCACCATCGAAGGGCTGGCCGCCTCCTGGGGCGACCCCGACGCCCTCCATCCCCTGCAGCAGGCGTTCATCGACCACGGCGTGGTGCAGTGCGGCTTCTGCACGCCAGGGATGCTGATGTCGGCGGCGGCGCTGTGGAACAAGAAGGTCGCTGCGGGCGGCTTCGCCAACCTCACCGAGGCCGAGATCGAGCAGGCCCTGCGTCGGAACGCCTGCCGCTGCACCGGCTACGCCAGCATCATCCGCGCCTTCAAATCGGCCGCCCACGCCTACGAGACGGGTGAACCGATCCCGCCGCTCGACCCGGGCACGCTGGAACCGCTGCACGTCATCGGCCACTCCTACCCCCGCCCCGACGCAGTGGCGAAGGTGACCGGCGCGGCCAAATTCACCGACGACGTCGCCTTCCCCGGCATGCTCCACGCCGTGACGCTGCGTGCAGCCCACCCGCACGCGCGCATCCTCTCCATCGACACGCGCGCCGCAGCCGCCCTGCCCGGCGTCCGCGCCGTCCTCACCCACGCCGACGTCCCCGGCGCAAACCGGCACGGCCTGGTCACCAGCGACTGGCCCGTCCTGTGCGACGACAAGGTGCGCTACACCGGCGACGCCGTCGCCATCGTCGCGGCAGACACGCCGGAGATCGCGGCCCAGGCGCGCGACCTGATCGCCGTCACCTACGCCCCGCTCCCCGTCGTGGGCAGCGCCGAAGCCGCGCGCCTGCCCGACGCCGCCCTGGTCCACGAGGACCGGGCGCTCGGCAACCTGCTGGAACACATCAAGGTGCGCCACGGCGACGTCGCGCAGGGCTTTGCCGAGGCTGACGTGGTGATCGAGCGCGAGTACCGCACCCCTGCCTACGACCACATGTTCCTCGAACCCGAGTGCAGCATCGGCGTGCCCGCCGGATACGATGCCGACCATCCCAAGCTGACCATCTACGTCGGTTCGCAGATTCCCTACGCCGACCGCGAGCAGACCGCGGCGGCGCTGGGCCTGCCCGTCGACCAGGTGCGCATCATCGGCATGCTGATCGGCGGGGGGTTCGGTGGCAAAGAGGACATCATGGGGCAGATTCACGTCGCACTGCTGGCCGAGGCTACCGGGCGGCCGGTGAAGATGCTCTACGACCGTGCCGAATCGCTGCGCGTCCATCCCAAACGCCACGCCACGGTCATCCGCATCAAGACCGGCGCGAAGAAGGACGGCACGCTAACGGCCGTGCAGGCCGAATTGGTCGGCGACGCGGGCGCGTACGCCAGCCTCTCTACCAAGGTGCTCACCCGCGCCACGACCCACGCCACCGGCCCCTACCAGGTGCCCCACGCCCAGATCGACTGCTACGCGATGTATACGAACAATCCACCGGCCGGGGCGTTCCGCGGCTTCGGAGTGACCCAATCTGCGTTCGCCGTCGAGCAGAATATGGACATCCTGGCCCACGAACTGGGCATCGACCCGTTCGAACTGCGGCGCAAGAACGCGTTGCGGGTCGGATCGACCACCGCCACCGGGCAGGTGCTGCGGGAGAGCGTGGGGCTGTTGGACTGCATCGACTGGGTCGAAGAACGCATGCGCCATCTGCCTCCCACCCCCGCGCCGCCCGGCACGCGCGTTGCCTGGGGCATCGCTGCCGGATACAAGAACACGGGCCTGGGCGGGGGTGCCGACGACGTCGCCGGGGCCGAGGTCGAGGTCTATCCCGACGGCAGCGCCGAGGTGCGCAGCAGTTCCGCCGACCTGGGCCAGGGGCTGACGACGGTGGTGGCCCAGTGCGCCGCCGAGGAGCTGGGCCTGCCCATCGCGCGCGTGCGCGTGTTGCTCTCCGACACGGACCTGACCCCCGACGGCGGTCCCACGACGGCCAGTCGGCAGACATTCGTCACCGGCAACGCGGCGCGCCTGGCCGCTCGGGACATGCGCGAACGACTGGCCGGGGTGGCCTCCGAGCGGTGGCACGTGCCGCCGGACGCGATTGGCTTCGCGGATGGTGAGTTGAGCGCGCCGCCGGCCCACCACGCGTCGTTCGGCGAGGCGGTCGGCTGGTTGATCGAAGAGGGGCACGCGACGCGCCTCACCTATTGCTACCACGCGCCAGAAACGCGGCCCCTGGGCCAGGGCGGCGATATGCACTTCGCCTTCAGCTACGCCGTCCAGGCAGCCGAGGTAGCGGTAAATGAACGCACCGGCGAAGTGAGCGTCCTGCGCATCGTCGCCGCCTGCGACGGGGGGCGCGCACTCAACCCGCAGGCGCTGCTGGGGCAGATCGAGGGCGGGCTGGTGATGGGCGTCGGCACGGCGCTGACGGAGGAGTACAGAATCGAGGACGGGATGCCGCAGACGCTGCGCTGGGCCGACTACGGGGTTCCCGGCATCGCCGACCGGCCGGAGATGGAGCTGTGCATCGTGGAGCACCCGGCGCAGGCCGGCCCGTACGGGGCGAAAGGGATCGGCGAGATGCCGTCTATCCCCACCGCCCCGGCCATTTGCAATGCGATCTACAACGCCGTCGGCGTGCGGGTGCAGCAGCTACCGGTAAAGCCGGGGATGATTCAGCGGGCAGAAACAACAGCCACGGATGACTACGCATAAAAGACTCACCTGAAAAAAAGCTATCAACCACAAAGAGCACAAAGGACACAAAAAATAAAGAAGGTAACTGCTCAGGTTAACCTTCCCGGAAGCTACAGAAGCTTCTTGGCGAACAAAATGTGCCGTCAGCCGGCAGTTTTTCGCCGACAGGACGCTGCAAGAGCTTCCGGGAAGGTTGAAACAGCAAATAGGCCAAGCAGTTACGTGGGAAGAAAAGATAACCATATAAGGGAGACTCGACATGGAAGATCGACTACCGAAAGCCGAGGTTTCCGCGCTCGACACGTTGCGCGCAAATGCCTCCAAAATAGCCGACGCCTTGCTCCCCGTGCTGGCCGTCCTGGCAGCGCTGGCCATCGGGGCCATTATCCTGCTGATGCTCGGCGCGAATCCCGTGGCGGCCTACGGCGCGCTGCTGGAAGGCGCGTTCGGCAGTGGGAACGCGGTAGCGGAGACCATCGTCAAGGCCACGCCGCTGCTGTTGGTGGGGCTAGGCATCTGCATCGCCTTTCGCGGCAACGTGATCAACATCGGTGGCGAAGGGCAGATGGTCGTGGGGGCCCTGCTCGCCACCCTGGTGGGGCTGAGATTGACGAGCTGGCCCGGCTGGGTAGTCGTGCCGCTGGCGATGCTGGCGGGGTTCGTGGGTGGCGCAATCTGGGGCGGGATTCCGGGCATCCTGAAGGCCTACTTCCGGGTCAACGAGATCCTGAGCACGGTGATGATGAACGCCATCGCGGTGCAGGCCATGAACTACCTCCTGCGCGGCCCGATGATCGATCCGGCGCAGATGGAGCTGGCCTCGCGCATCCCGCAGACGGCGGCCCTGCCCGAAGCGTTCCGGCTGCCCCGGCTGGCCCCGACCCGCTTGCACCTGGGGGCATTCATCGCGGTCGTGTTGGCGGTGGGGGTCTACATCCTGCTCTGGCGCACCACGTTGGGGTATCGCATCCGGGCGGTGGGGCAGAACCCCGACGCGTCCCGCTACGGGGGCATCCGCGTCCGGCACCACGTCGTGGTGGCGCTGCTGTTGAGCGGCGCGTTCGCCGGGCTGGCCGGGGCCACACAGGTCTTCGGGGTCAACTACCGCATGATTACCGATGGGTCGGCGACGGGGTTCACGGGCAGCGCGGGCTTCAACGGCATCGTTGCGGCTTTGTTCGGCCAACTGCACCCCATCGGAGCGATCCCGGCCTCGTTCCTGTTCGGAGCGTTGTTGGTGGGTGCGAACAAGTTGCAGCGCATGATGCAGGTGCCGTCGGCATTCATCACCTCACTGAACGGGCTGGTGGTGGTCTTCGTGGTCAGCAGTGACATCTGGCGGCGGCAGCGGCAGAAACGGCGTTTGGCGGCGGCGCAACGCGCGGCGGAGGCAGCAGTGGCAGATTCAGGAGGCCCGGCATGATTTCAGAGCTTTTCTCTGCGACAGTACTGATCGGCATCATCGCCTCGGGCATCCGGCTGGCCACGCCCTACCTCTACGCGGCCATCGGAGAGACATTTGGCCAGCGCAGCGGCGTGCTCAACCTGGGCGTCGAAGGGCAGATGCTCCTGGGGGCGTTCGCCGCGTTCTACGTGGCGTTTACCACCGGCAATTTGTGGCTGGGCCTGTTGGCGGCCGCCGTCGTCGGCGCGCTGATGGGGCTGGCGATGGCGTTCGTCAGCGTGACGCTGCATGCGGAGCAAGGCATCAGCGGGATTGGCTTCTATCTGTTCGGCCTGGGCGTGAGCGATCTGCTCTTCCAACGGATGCTGGGGACGGTGGAGACGGTGAACGGGTTCCAGCCGATCTACATCCGTGGGTTGAGCGACCTGCCGGTGCTGGGGCGCATCTTGTTCAGCCAAAACATTCTGGTCTATGGCGCGTTTGTCCTGGTGCCGATTGCCTGGTTCGTGTTGAACAAGACCACCCTGGGCTTGAAGATCCGCGCCGTGGGCGAAAACCCCCAGGCTGCCGATTCGCTGGGCGTGAGCGTCAACAGGGTGCGCTACTTCACCGTCACTCTGGGCGGGGTTCTGTCGGGCATCGCGGGAGCGTCCCTCTCCATCGCGCTGCTCAACGTGTTCCAGCAGAACCTGACCAGCGGCCTGGGGTTCATTGCTGTGGCGTTGGTCTATTTCGGCGGCTGGCGACCGGCAGGCGTACTTCTCGGCGCGCTGCTGTTCAGCATGGTCAACTCGCTCCAGTTGTGGGTGCAAGTGCTGGGCATCCCCGTGCCGTCGGACATCGCGGTGATGATGCCCTACGTTCTGACCATCGTGGCCCTCATCCTGACCGTGCAGCGCGTGCGCTCCCCTTCGGCCTTGTCGAAGCCGTTCCAAAGGGAGGGATGACAGGAAGCAAGAAGCAGGAGGCAAAAAAGGGAGGTGATGCTCGAAGGACGATGTGCTCACAGAGAAGGTTTATACGTACCAACTATCAATTTTGAGGAGGAAGAGGAAAGATGTCGAGCAAAATCAAGTGGATCGTTCCACTACTGTTAATCGCTATGTTGACCGCGTGCGGTGGCGGCGGCGGAGCTGAAGAGGAAGAAGGCGTGTTCCGCGTCGCCGTGATTATGCCCAGCGCGATCAACGATCTGGCCTTCAGCCAGAGCATGTACGACGCCTTGATCGCTACGCAGGAAGAGATGGGCGGTCCGGAGAGTATGGAACTGGTCTACTCCGAAAGTATGTTCGTGGTCGACGACGCCGCAGCCGCTATCCGCGACTACGCCTCGCAAGGATACGACCTGGTCATCGCCCACGGGTCGCAGTACGGCAGCTCACTGCGCGAGATCGCGCCGGACTTCCCAGAGACGAGCTTCGCGCACGGCACCACCGTCGACACGTTCGTCGACGAGGGCATCGAAAACGTCTTCGCCTACGACGCGGCCTCGGATCAGGGTGGCTACGTCAACGGCGTCATCGCCGGCCTGCTCACCGAGAGCAACGTGATCGGCGTCATCGGCCCCATCGAGACGGGCGACGCTAAGCTGTACGTGGACGGCTTCGTGGCGGGCGTGGCGTCGGTCAATCCGGAGGCCGTGGTCAACGTCAACTACATCGGATCTTTCTCGGACGTGGCATTGGCGACGGAAGCGGCCAACACCCACATCGCCGCCGGCGCCGACGTGCTGACCGGCTCGGCGCAGATGGTCGTGGGCGCTATCGGCGTGGCCGAGGCGAACGGCGTCTACTGGCTGGGCACCCAGTCCAGCCAGACGTCGCTGGCCCCGAGCATCGTGGTCGCCAACCAGGTCTACGACTGGACCGTGGTGCTCGATCAGATCATCGAGCTCAACCGCGCGGGTACCTACGGCGGCACGGCCTACCGCATCACTCTGGAAAACGAGGGCCTGGTCATCGACTTCAACCCGGACCTCGACCTGCCGGCCGACGTGCAGGCGGCAGCGAACGACACCATCCAGGGCATCATCGACGGTTCGATCACGGTCGACATCGGCGAGTAATGTAACCTTCCGGTGTGTGCTGCGCAGCACACCGCGCAGCACACACCCTCCACACAGGAGGTGACGATGAGCGATAATGGCAATCTGCCATCCGGCAAACCGAGAATTGACCACCTGGAGATGCGCGGAATTACCAAACGGTTCCCCGGCGTGCTGGCGAACGACCGCGTCGACTTCGACGTGCGCGCGGGCGAAGTACACGCCCTGCTGGGCGAGAATGGAGCGGGCAAGAGCACCCTGATGAAGGTCCTCTACGGGATGTACCAGCCCGACGAAGGCGAAATTCGACTGAACGGTGAACGGGTGGAGATCAAAAGCCCCGTCGACGCGATCAACAAGGGCATCGGCATGATCCACCAGCACTTCATGCTGGTCGAATCGCTCACCGTGGTCGAAAACGTCGTCCTCGGCCTGCCTTCGTCCCGCGGCCCACTCACCGACCTCGACCGGGCCTCCAAGCGCATCCGGGAACTGGCCGATTTCTACGGCCTGCAAGTGGACCCCGACGCCTACATCTGGCAGCTTGCCGTGGGGCAGAAGCAGCGCGTAGAGATCATCAAGGCGCTCTATCGTGGGGCGGCACTGCTGATTCTGGACGAACCGACCGCCGTGCTCACGCCGCAGGAAGTCAACGAATTCTTCGATACGATGCGGCACATGGTCAAGGACGGGCACGCCATCATCTTCATCTCCCACAAACTGCACGAGGTGATCGACATCAGCGACCGGGTCACCGTGCTACGGGACGGGCGTCTCATCGACACCTGCAGCATCGAGGGCTGCACCAAGTCCAGCCTGGCCGAGATGATGGTTGGGCGCGAGGTGATCATGAAACCATACCGCGCCGAGGTCGAGCGCGGCGCAGTACGGTTGGCCCTGCAGAACGTCCACGCCTTGAGCGACCGCGAGACACCTGCCCTGCGCGGCGTGAACCTCGAGGTGCACTCCGGCGAGATTCTGGGGCTGGCCGGCGTCTCTGGCAACGGGCAGCGCGAGCTGGCGGAGGTCATTACCGGGCTGCGCCAGACGACCGGAGGACAGATCCTGCTGGAAGGGGAGAGCGTCACCGGGCGGCCGCCGGGAGAACTAACGGCGCGGATGCTGGCCTACATCCCCGAAGAGCGCATGAAAGATGGCATGATCCAGGCGTTCACCGTGGCGGAGAACCTGATCCTGCGCGACCACCACAAAGAGCCGTTCTCGCGCTCGGGCTTTCTCCTGCTGCGCATCATCGCCGAGTTTGCGGACAAACTGATCGAAAGGTTCAAGGTCAAGACCCCCTCGCGGGAGACACCGGCCAAGAGCCTGTCGGGCGGCAACATTCAGAAGGTCGTGTTGGCGCGCGAACTGTCGCGCCAGCCGCGGGTATTGATCGCCGCACAGCCCACGCGCGGCCTGGACATTGGCGCGATGGAGTACGTCCACGCGCGTCTGCTGGAGCAACGCCAGGCGGGCACGGCCATCCTGCTGATCTCAGAGGATTTGGACGAGGTACTGGCCCTCTCCGACCGCATCGCGGTCATCTTCGAGGGGCGAATTATGGGGATTTTGGATTGCGCAGAGGCCACCCCGGAGCGGCTCGGCCTGTTAATGGCGGGGGTAGAGAGCGAAACTGTCTGAGTTCATCAGGCGGAAGATCACGCTTCGCCGGCATCCACCCCGTCGAGCGCCTGCCCGCGCACGAGCACGGTCCACGCGCCCTTCTGCACCACCTCGTCCCGCTGGTTGAGCAGTGTCACGTCGAACGTGACAAAGCCACCGCCCAGGCTGGGCATGGCCTTCTTCTTACTCACCGCGGCCCGCAGACGAATCGTGTCACCGATGCGGATGGGGCCGCGGAACTTCCACTCGACGCCGATCAACGCCTCGGCCGTCCCCTCCAAAAAGCCCGTGCGCCAGGCCAGACCGCTGGCGACGGAGAGCCCCAACAACCCGTGGGCCACGCGCTCGCCGAATAGGGTCCCCTTGGCGAACTCAGCATCGGTGTGCAGCGGATTGTAGTCGCCGGAGAGGCCGGCAAACGTGACGATGTCCGCCTCGGTGATGGTGCGGGCCGGGCTCTCACCCGCATCCCCCACCTCGAATTGCTCGAACGTAAGCCCGTGTTGCGTCGCCAGGTTCGTCATAACGTCCTCCTCATCTGCGCATTAAATTGTACCACCGACGTAACTGCTCAGTTTACGCTTCGCAGTTGCCTTTTCCGCCACGAAAGGGGGGAGTGGGGGTTTTGCGGGCGGCTGCGCCGCCCGCAAAACCCCCTGTTCTTCCTTCGACGCGCCAGGCGGGTAACTGCCAGGCGCACAGCCTGAGCAGTTACCCGCCGGCGGCGTTCGCGTACAACTACTCCACCGCCAGGTGGTCGAGAATCAACCGATCCCCACCCGCCACTTCCAGGCGCGGGCCGTGGGGCGGCCGGTACAGCCCGACCTGCAGGGTGTACGTGCCTCCCGCCAGCTCGCCCGGCAGGGGCAGCGGATGCGCCAGCACGATCACGTCTCCTTGCTCCAGCCCCGACGCCGCCACCGGCCAGCCGTCCCACTGCGTCACCGGCAGGCCGTCGCTGCCGAGCACGTGCACGAAAACCGCCAGCGGCGTCGGCAGCGGCCCCGCCACGCGCCAGTACGTCACCAGCGTCACACTCTGACCCGGCACGAGCGTCTCGGGCGCAAGCGACCATCCCACCAGCGCCGGGCCGCCGTCGAAGGCAGCCGGCAACGCCACCGGCTCTCCCTCCGGCGTCGTCGGCTGCGCCGCGGCCGGAATGCGCTCCAGAAACGGGCGCGCGTCGACCACGGGACCGGCCGCCAGCACGTCGGCCACCGGCCCGGCTTCGGGCACCGCGTCGCGCACCACGTACCGCGCCGGCCCTCCCGCGGCCAGCACGATCCCCCCCGCCGCCGACCACTTGGTCACCAAGCGGTGCCCTTCGACCAGCCCCAGCTCCTCCGGCGTCAGCGCAGACACCCCCGGCCCCACCACCACCGTTCGGTCGACCGGCGTGCCGGCCGGATACTCCACCTCGTAGATGAGAATCGAACGGCCCGCGCGGGCGTCTGGCTCACGGTCGCGGAAGGCGGCGTAGAGGTCCTGCTGGTCGTAGATCAGCCCCAGATGCAGACTGGTGGCGCTGATGGCATACGTGCCTGGATCGGGCGTGTATGGGTTGAAGCCGAACAGCTCCGCGCCGACCAGCAAACGCGAAAAGCTGGGCAGCAAGCGCGCATCGACGCCGTAGGCGGAAGGGTAGGCGCTGCCAAAGTAGGCCAGACGCACGTCCTCCAGGTCGTGCGCGTCGACGTACTCCCGCAGCGCGACCAGGTCCTGCCCCCAATCGACGTTCATGTCGGCGAAGACGCGCCAGCTATTGTCCGGACCGCCCGCCAGCGCGTTCGCGTAGGAGAGGTGATCGGGAAAGACCAGTGCCGCATCGGCCGCCGCCCATAAGAGCAGCAGGATCAGGCCAAAGCGGGCCCACCGGGCGTGCCGGAGGCGCGCCGCGCCCTCGGCTGCCAGGGGTATGGCAAACAGGAGCACCGGCAAAATATAGCGATAGCCGATTTGCAGTGTCCCGGCAGAAGCGACGACCAGATAGAAGACCAAAGGCACCCACCACAGCGCCCGCTCCCTCCAACGCCGGACGGATACACCGGCGCCCACGGCCAGCAGCACGAGTGTGGGCAGCGGCGTCTTCAGCACGAAGATGGCCGGGAAATAGTACCACCAGCCCGTATCGCTGACGCGGCCCAGGAGAAACGTGGGCGTGCCGCGCGCGATCCGCCGCCAGACCCCCGGCAGGCCGCGCAGGAACGTCGGCGCGGGCAACGGCACCCCGCTCGCCGTCACCGGCCCCACCTCGAAGCCGAAGACGGCCCACACGACCAGCGCAGCCACCAGCCCCATCCCCACAAGCGCCAGCAGCCGCCGCGGCAGCGACAGGACATGCCCAGACGCAGGCCGGTAGGCCACGACGAGCAACACGAACATAGGAGCCAGAATCCCCGCCGAGAGCTTCGTCGCCACGGCCAATCCCGCGCCGCCCCCGGCCAATAGAAGGTTGGGCCAGCTCGGGCGCTGCAAGTAGACGCCCAGCCGCCACACCGCCAACAGCATGAATCCCGCCATCGGCAGGTCGTTGCCGATGAGACGCCCGTTGGCCACCACGTTCGGGTCCAGGATGAACAGCGTCAGGCCAAGCCAGGCCGCCCACTCCCCCACGCTCGTGTACATCGCGGCAAACAGCCCCAGCCCGAAGAGCAGCGTCAGCAACATCAGGGGCCAGCGTCCGGCCCACACCATCTCTGCGGCGCGGGCGGCGTTGTCGAGCCACAGGTAGTCGTCTACAAAGGCTTCGCCATCCCCCCGCTGCCAGGCCGGGTGGTCGAATGGGAAAGGAGCGAGGCCGTCCATGCGCAGCAGTGGCAGTGCGGACAGCACCTGCGCCAGGGGAGGATGCTCCCAACTCAGGCGCGGGTCGCCGGTGTGCAAGTAGGCGTAACCGGAAACGAGGTGGTAGGTCTCATCGAATGCGGCGGACTTGCGTGCGCTGCTGGCGGCCATCTGCACCAACAACAGGAGCAACAATAGGGGCAGCCCAACCCAGCGCCAGCGCGACCGGCGCGCAACGTCAACGACGGGGCGAGCGGTCGGGTTCATGGTCACGCGCGCGGACGATATTGCGAGCGCCGCCCCACAGGTACAGCAGGCCGCCCACCAGCCCCGTCGCTGCCGAGACGCCGTACAAGCACCAGGACATCGCCGCCGCTGCGTTGTCGTCGATCCCGACGGGGTCGAAGAGCGCCACCATCACCCAATCCCGCACGCCTACCCCGCCCACCGAGATCGGGATCATGCCGGTGACCGAGATCAGCGGCGCGGTGATGAAGAAGTAATCGAGGCCCACGTCGATGCCCACCGCCCGCCCGCAGAGGTAGTTGATGGAGATGTTGATCAGGTTGAAGGCCAACGAGATGGCGAAGGCCCGGCCCAACGCCCGCCACCCGCAGCCGGTGATGGCCGCGTAGAGTTTGCCCGGCGCACCCGACCCGGAAAGCGAGAGGCGTTCTGGCAGCCACCCCGTCAAACGGCGCAGCAGGCGTCCCTCCAAAAGCAAGCCGCCCGCCAGCAGGCCGCCGCCTGCCACGACGACGAGCAATCCCACCAGCCACGGGGCCAGCCGGGTCGCACTAAAGGGCAGCGTCAGCAGGCCCATGGCCATCAACACCATCAACCCCGTCATGCGATCCACCAACACCGTGCCGACGGCGGCGGGCGTGGGCGTGTCTTCGGTCAACTCCAGCGCCCGCACGACGTCACCGCCGAACTGGGAAGGAAGGAAGCTGCTGAAGAATTGGCCCACGAAGTAGAGGCGCACCAGCCGCAGGAACGGAACGCGCAGGCCCAACGCCCATAGGAGCGTGGCCCATCGGCCGGCGCGGACGAACAGGCTCGTGGCAAACAAGGCAAATGCCAGCACCAACAGGCGCAGATCCGCCGCGCGAAACACGTCCAGCGTCTCACCCAGGCCGATCTTCCACACCAGGAAGGCCAACGCGGCCAGGCTGATGACGACACGGGCCAGATTGATGAGCGTCTTTGGTTTCACAGGCTTACCAATGAAAACACAGGACCGGCAAATCGAGTCCCGTATGTTTCCTTCCCCTCATATCGCATGACGCTATTCTAGCATTCCCCATGGGGACTGTCAAGGCGTACCTGTTCAGCATTTCTTCATTTGTCATTTTTCATTTATAATCCACTGGATGACCGACAACCGTCCGCCCTATTGGCCTCTCGCCGTGGCTCTCATACTGACGCTCGCCGTCGCCGCCGGCCTGCGCCTGGTCCGCCTGCCAGACCTGCCGCTGGGCCTGCACTACGACGAAGCTGCCAACGGCATCCTGGCGTCGGAAATCGCCCGCGGTCTCGAGCGCCCCATCTTCATCCCCTCCTACACGGGCAAGGAGGTGCTTTTCTTCTACTGGGCCGCCGTGTGGATGCGCGCGGTGGGTGAAGGTGTGTTGGCACTGCGCCTCACCGCCGCCGTCGTCGGCACCTGCACCGTCGCCGCCGCCGCTTGGGCCACCTACGAGCTCTTCCACCACCGCCGCGACGCAGCCTGGGTCGCGGCCTTCACGGCCGCCTTCCTCGCCACCGCCTTCTGGCACGTGATCCTCAGCCGCCTCGGCTTCCGCGCCATCACCCAACCCTTGCTCCAGGCCCTCACCGTGGCCGCCCTGTGGCGCGGGCTGCGGTTGGAACACAAGGGCTGGCTCGCCCTGGGCGGGCTGTTCTGCGGTGCCACCGCCTACACCTACCTGGCCGCGCGCGCCTTCCCCGTCCCCCTCGCCGTGGCCCTGCTCACGCTCCTGGCATCCGACCGCCGCCGCGCCCGCCTGGGGCAGATGGCCCTCTTCGTCGCCGCCGCCGCGCTCGCCCTGGCCCCGCTCGCCGCCTACTTCGTCGCCCACCCCGCCGCGCTGACCACCCGCATGGGCCAGGTGGCGTCCACGTCGTGGCACGAAGCGTGGGCCGGCTTCCGCGCCTGCCTGGGCATGTTCTTCTTGCAAGGCGACCCCTACATCCGCTTCAACCTTCCCGGACGGCCCCTCTTCGATCCCCTCACCGCCCTCCTCTTCCTGCTCGGCATCGCCGCCCTCTTCCGCGCCCCCCAAATCGACCGAGCCGCCGC
Source organism: Anaerolineae bacterium (assembly GCA_016926575.1). GTDB lineage: Bacteria > Chloroflexota > Anaerolineae > B4-G1 > DUEL01 > JAFGOJ01. Next base: position 13,173 of record JAFGOJ010000201.1, read on the forward strand.
CATGCACCGCGCCTCCCGCGTCCTCCTCCTCGCCGTCATCCCGGTGATGCTCCTCCCCAGCGCCCTCGCCACCGGCGAAATCACCCCCAGCAACCTGCGCGTCGTGGGCATCCTGCCCTTCGTCTACGTCTTGCCCGGTCTAGCTCTCTCAGAAGGGATACGACTAGCGCGAATGCGGAATTGCGAATCAAGAATGATCCTTCGCAACTCGCAATTCTTCATTCGCAACTCGCAATTCTTCATTCGCAACTCGCACTTCCTACTTCTCTGCGCGTTATTGCTGGCCTCATCCCTCACCACCGCCTCCGCCTTCTCCCGCTGGGCCACCTCACCGGAGCTCTACCACGCCGCCGACGGCGATCTGGTCGACGTTGCCACCTATCTCGATCAGACTGACCTGTCGAACGTCACTCCCTACGTCGCCAGTATCCACTACCGCCACCCCACCCTCGCCTTTCTGGCTGAGGACTACCCATCTGTCGAATGGCTCACCGGTGGAGAGACCCTGGTCGTTCCGGCCCAGGGGACAGGCCTGCTCATCCTCCCGCGTTCTGCCGATGGGGCCACCTCGTGGATCGAAACCCTCATCTCAGAGGCAGTTCCTTTAGCGGCTCCACCCGCCCCCGACGGTGCGCCCGCGTTCCACGCCTACCACATCCCGGCGGGGACACAGCCTGAACCGGCCCTGCCCTTCAGCGCCAACTTCGGCAACGTGGTGACGCTACTGGGGTACGAGCTCCTGTCGCTACCCCGCTCCGGCGGCGCGGCCGAGGTGCACTTCACCTGGCGCGTGGAAAACCCCGCCGCTCCGGGCGACCTGATGCCCGCCGTCCGCCTGACCGACGCGTGGGGCCACGCGTGGGGCGAGGCGCGCCCCTTCCACTACCCCGCCGAGCAGTGGACGCCGGGCGAGGTGGTGATCGATCACATCACTATCCCCATCGCGCCGGGCGCGCCGCCGGGCGACTACGCCGTCCACTTCAGTTTCTTCGCCGCCTCCACGGGGACCACGCTACCGGTCCTCGACGCCGCCGCAGCCTACGCCGGCAGCGACGTCGTACTGCCCATCCCGGTCGAAGCCGCCGAGCACCCGGCCGACCCCGCCGCCCTCTCCATCCGCCAGCCACTCGACCCCCCATCCCCCGCCGGCCTCACGCTGCTGGGGGCCAATCTCGACACGACCAACCTGCGCCCCGGCGAACCGCTCCACCTGACCCTCTTCTGGCGGGCCGACCGCGTCCCCGACCCCGGCCTGACCGTCCGCCTGGAGCTGGGGAGCGCCACGCTCTATGAGGGCGCGCCGGTCCACGGCACCTACCCCACCGCCGAGTGGGCTGCCGGCACCGTCGTCGCCGACCGGTACGATCCACGCCTGAGCCGCCACGCGCCACCCGGCACGTTTCCCCTCACACTAACGCTGCTCGACGCGGCAGGCAGCTCCGTCCTCGGCCCGCTCCCCCTGGGCGAGGTCACCATCACGGCCATCGCCCGCACCTTCGAGCCGCCGCCCATGCCCCACGCCCTCGACGTCACCCTCGGCGAGCAGGTCGCGCTCCTGGGCTACGCCGTCGACTCCACCACGGTCACCCTCTACTGGCAGGCCCTGGCCGAGATGGAGGTCTCCTACACCGTCTTCGTCCACCTGCTGGGGCCGGAGGGCAGCGTGGCCCAGCACGACGGCATCCCCGTCGACGGCACCTATCCCACGTTCCTGTGGGCAGCCGGCGAGATAGTCGCCGACGCGCACACACTGAACCTGCCGCCCGGCGCGTATACGTTGGAAGTGGGAATGTACGTCGCGGAAACCGGCGCGCGCCTCGCCGTGCCCGGCACGGACGATAACGCCGTCCACATCCCATTGGACGTCGATAGCGACACAGATTGACACGGATAAACACAGATGTCTGAGATGAGATCAAAAACCGAACCCTCCGCCGGCGCTGCCGTCGCCCGTTCGGCCGCGTTGGTGGCGGCCTTCTTCGCCGCCGACAAGCTACTGGGTATCATGCGCGAGGTCGTCGTCGGGCATGCCTTCGGCATGTCGGCGGAGCTGGATGCCTACATCGCCGCCTTCGAGGTGCCGGAGGGACTCAACGTCGTCGTCGCCGGGGCGGCGCTGACCACGTCCCTCATCCCCCTGCTGACCGCGGTCATCGCGCGCGAAGACCGCGAGGACCTGTGGCGCTTCGTCTCTTCCGTCGTCAACTGGGTGCTGCTCATCGTCGGCGCGGCCGGCATCGGCGCAGCCCTCTTCGCCCGTCCCGTCATCGCCACCCTCGCCCCGGGCTTCGACCCGGTTCAGGTGGACCTGGCAGTGCGGCTGATGCGCCTGGTGTTGGTGCAGACCCTCATCTTCAGCGCCAGCACGGTCGTCACCGGCACGCTCCAGGCCCACCAGCACTTCCTCCTCCCGGCGCTGGGGCCGTTGTTCTACACGGCGGGGCGTATCGCCGGGGCGGTGGTGCTGGCGCCACAGATCGGCATCTTCGGGCTGGCGTGGGGCGGGCTGGCAGGCAGCGTCGCCCACCTGCTGGTCAAAGTGCCGTGGCTGGTACGCCACCGCGCGCGCTGGACGCCCGTGCTGCTCCACCCGGACCTGGTGCCGTTGCTGCGGCTGATGGGCCCGCGGATGCTGGGGATGGGTGTCACCTACCTCAACTTCGTCCTGCCGACGACGTTCGGGTCGCTCCTGGCCGCAGGCGCCATCTCGGCCTACGAGTACGCGTGGAAGCTGATGCAACTGCCTGAGACGGTCCTGGGCACGGCCATGGGCATCGTCGTCCTGCCCACGCTGGCAGCCATCGCGGCGCGAGGCGATCGCGCGGAGCTGCGGCGTACCTTCGCGTGGACGCTGCGGCTGGTGCTGGCCCTGGCCATCCCTGCCGCAGCCGGACTGGTGCTGCTCGGCCGCCCGCTGACCGCCCTCCTCTTTCAGCGCGGCGCATTCGACGCCCAGGCCACCGAGCGCGTCTATTGGGCGCTCCAGTTCTTCGCCCTGGGCCTGATCGGCCACACGGCCCTGGAAATCGTCGCCCGGCTCTTCTACGCCCGGCGCGACATGTGGCCCCCCTTCTGGGCCGCGCTGGCAGGACTGGCAACCAACGCCGCGCTGGGCTGGCTGCTGCTGCCCACGCTGGCCCACGGCGCAATTGCCCTCGCCAACAGCTTGGGGGCGTGCGTGCAGGTGACGATCCTACTGATCATCGCCCGGGAACAGATCGGAGGGATCGAAGGAACCGCGCTGGTACGGACGCTCCTGCGCACGCTGGTCGCTACGGCCGCCATGGCCCTGGCTGTGGTCGGCGTGCAGATGATCCCCGGCCTCGGCGCAGCGGTCGGAACCGGATTAGCCTTGTCGGCCGGCGGCATTGCCTATATACTGGTAGCGTTGCTAGTGGGCAGCGAGGAGATCGTTGCCCTACCCAGGCTTTTCGCACGGCGGTAAAAGATCGACCACACATTGAAAAGTGGGGGTGGGGTTTTGCGGGCGGCGAAGCCGCCCGCAAAACCCCCTCTCCCCCTTTCCGCGGCGGGAAAAGCAACTGCGAAGCGCAAGCTGAGCAATTACAAATTCGTGTCAATTCGTGGCGAAAGAGGTGTAGTATGTCGGAAACCGAATCCGTCCCCTATTTCACCGATCCAACGGGCCGGAAACATCCCTTGGCAGGCCATAAAATGACCATCGGGCGCGCGGTGGAGAACGACATCGTCGTCACCAGCAAGCGCGTCTCGCGCGAGCACGCCTTCGTGCAGCGCGAGGGCCGCCGCGTGATGCTGGAGGACCTGCACAGCACGAATGGCACGTTCCTCAACGACGAGCGCGTGCTAACCCCGGTCGAGCTGCGCGACGGCGACCGCGTCTCCATCGGCGACGTGACGCTCGTCTTCCACGATCCCGATGCCACCTTCTGCGACACGCCCTTCCCCGAGCTAGACGTCGACGTTGCGGCGGGCATCGTGCGCGTCGACCGGCAGGCGATTGCCCTCTCGCCCAAGGAATTCGCCTTGCTCGCGCACCTGTACGCCAACCGCGGCGAAGTCTGCTCCAAAGACGCCATCGGCTGCGCCGTGTGGCCCGAATATGAGGAAGGCGTCTACGACTATCAGATCGAGAACCTGGTGCGCCGGCTGCGCTCGCGCATCGAGTCCGACCCTTCCAACCCGCAGATGCTGCTCACCGTGCGCGGGTTGGGGTACCGCCTCGTCGTCCACGCATAAGCGCATATCGATGCGGCCGCCCTTCGATTGGACGCTGTGGGGCTTGTTGGCGCTCGCTGCGGCGCTCGAGTTCGCCGGCGACCTGCTCCTGAAGTGGTGGGCAGAGACGAACAACTGGCTCAGCTTCGGGGCGGGGGTGCTCGCCTACGTCGCGTCGCTGGCAATCTTTGCCATGCTGCTGCGCCGGGCCGACCTCTCGGTCATCTTTGCCCTGTGGGTGGGCCTGGCGGCGGTGCTGACCGCGCTGGCGGGATGGCTGCTGTTCGGCGAAGCCATCACCCCACGCCGCATCGCCGGCATCCTCCTGGTGATCGGAGGGGTGATTCTGCTCAGCAAATAGCGCTTGTCCCCCTGTCGAATGTGTGGTATCATACTCGCGCAATGAACGGTTCTGCATACCTCAACGCAATGTCCATGTGGAGCGCCATGGCGATGGGCCATGGCTTTCCAGCGTTGGGGAGTCGGTAAACCAGCTACGAAACACTCATATTGAAAAGCCTCCCCAACGGGAGGCTTTTTTCGTATCCAGCGCCACACCATCCCGAAAGCTGAGAGCTTTCGGGATGGTAGAATCAAGGAGGGAGTAAATGGAGTCACCGTTTTACGTCACGACGCCGATCTACTACGTCAACGACGAGCCGCACCTGGGCCACGCCTACACCACCATCCTGGCCGACGTGCTGGCCCGCTACGCCCGGCTGCGCGGGCAGGAGACCTTCTTCCTCACCGGCACCGACGAGCACGGGCAGAAGGTCCAGCAGGCCGCCGAGGAGCGCGGCATCTCGCCCCAGGCGCACGCCGACGCGACCGTGGTGCGCTTCCAGAACGCGTGGGAGCACCTGCACGTCGCCTACGACGATTTCATCCGCACCACCCAGCCGCGCCACATCCACGTCGTCGAGGCCATCTTGGAGGATATGTGGCACCGGGGCGAAATCTACCTGGGCGAGTACGAGGGCTGGTATTGCGTGCCGGACGAGCGGTTCTGGACCGAGAAGGACCTGGTCGAAGGGAACTGTCCCGACTGCGGGCGGCCCGTCGAACGCATCGTCGAGCACAACTACTTCTTCCGCATGAGCCGTTACCAGAACTGGCTGATCGCGTACATCACCGAGCATCCCGACTTCATCCAACCGGAGGTGCGCCGAAACGAGGTGCTGGGTTTTCTGCGCCAGCCGCTGGGTGACCTGTGCATCTCCCGCCCCGCCAGCCGTTTGAGTTGGGGTATCCCCCTGCCCTTCGACCCGGACTACGTCACCTACGTCTGGTTCGACGCGCTGATCAACTACGTCACCGCGGCCGGTTACCGTTCCGACCCGGTGCGTTTCGAGCGCCTGTGGCCGCACACGCTCCACCTGATCGGCAAGGACATCCTCACCACCCACGCCGTCTACTGGCCGACGATGCTCTATGCCGCAGGCCTACCCATGCCCAAGACCATCTTCGCCCACGGCTGGTGGGTGATGCGCGGAGCCAAGATGTCCAAGTCGCGCGGTAACGTGGTCAAGCCGCTCGATCTGGCCGAGGTCTACGGCGTGGACGCCTTCCGCTACTTCCTGATGCGCGACATGGTGCTGGGCCGTGACGCCGACTTCGACGAGGCACGGCTGCTCCAGCGCTACCAGAGCGACCTGGCCGACGATCTGGGCAACCTGCTCCACCGGCTGGTCAATATGACGGGCAGGTATTGCGAAGGGCGCATCCCCACGCCGGCCGAATTCGGCGTAGAGGAGGTGGCCTTGAGCCGGCGCTGCCAGCCCCTGGCCGCAGAGACCCTGCGGCGCGTCGAGGCGCTGGCCGTCAACGAGGCGCTGGGCGGGGTGATGGACGTGGTGCGGGAGATCAACGGCTACCTGGAACGTACCGCGCCGTGGAAAGAGGCCAAGGCGGGCAGAATGGAGCGGGTGGCGACGATCCTCTACACCGCCATCGAGGCGCTGCGGCTGACCTCCGTGCTGCTCCATCCCGTGCTGCCGGAGCGAATGGCGGAACTGTGGCAGCGGCTGGGGTGGCGCGCGCCGGACCCGCTGCGGGACGGGTTGGCGTGGGGCGTCATCGAGCCGGGGACGGCAGTGCTCAGCGGCCCGCCGCTCTTCCCGAAGGATATGGAAGCGTAGGTCGTGCCGGAAACGTGACGCCCGCTCGGCGCGGCAGGAGCAACAGACCCTCCCGCAGGTTTGGAACCTGCGGGAGGGTGAAGGCCGCCCAAGGCGTTGACCCAGGCCCATTTGCGGAAGGGGTCCGGGGGAACAGGAAGGTAAACCGCAGGTTTACCCGTTTCCCCGGCGGGGTACAGGGGCGGAGCCCCTGCAAGGGTATGTTAGACAAGGGCGGCGGGTTTGAAACCCGCCCTACAAGGCCGTAGGCTTATTTTCTAATAGGCTAATTCAACGTACCCAGCGCGCGCGACGCAGCCACCAGTTCCCGCCTGGGATAGCGGCCCTCCCCGTCCGACCACTTCACCAACCGGATCTCCCCGTCGGAGATCTCGATCCCGGTGATGCCGCCCGGACGCACACAACTGCCGGTGTTGAAATAGGATGGCGTGCCGCCGGTCGGGAACGCCGCTTGGTGCGTGTGGGCGCAAATCACCGTGCGCCGGTCAGTCTGCGCCCAGGCCATGATCTGCCGCTCGATATTGTGCGTGCGCATCTGCTGGTACCTAGAGACACCGCCGCGCATCGCACGCCACTTCCGGCTGGTACCCATCCACACAGCGTCGTTGCGGACGCCCATATCCTGGATGCGCCGCCACGAGCGCGCCATCGTCCGCCCGACCAACCGCAGTTGCTCGCTGTACGAGTCGACCTGATGGCCGTGGAAGACGAAGAGCTGCTGTCCGGTCTGTACGTGGCGCAGAATCAGCCCTTCGCGCGCCACCAGCCCTTCCTTCTCCACCCGGTTGAGGGGGCGCTGTTGGACGTCGTGGTTGCCCACGATGAGGTGCAGGCGCTCGTCTGCATCGAACGTGTGCAGCAGGTCGTAGATGCGCCGGTAAGCGCGGATCACGTCGCTGGCGCGCCGGTTCTGCCACAGTTCATCGCCATCGCCTACCTCGATGTAGGTAAATCCGTGCTGGTAGTAATGAGTCAGCGCGTGCGTGAAGACCGCTTCGTTCTGCACGAAGGCGTCAGCGCCACTTCGATCCCCACGATGACAGTCGCTGAAGAAAACCACCCGCGAGGCGTTGTCGAAAGGAACCTCGTATGCGTCCTCATACACGCGGGTCAAGCGCCGCTGTGCGAACGGCCGGCGGTCGTCAACTAAATGCCCGGCCAGATCGGGCGGCAGTGTCCATTCCAACTCATTAGTTTGTGCGATCATTCTTCGATGCCCCCTAACATTCGATTTCCACCTCAATATACCACGTAACCATTAAGCCTTCATTAACTACCGTTTAACAATCCGTTAAGGAATGAAACCTTCGATCTACCGTCTCAACACCAGCGGCAGGAACAAAAGCCGCTGCGCCATCGCCGAAACCGGGCCCAGGGATGCGCGCTCGCCGTAGACGTCCCACCCTTCCACGAGGTAGAAGTACGTCTCGCCGGGCTGCACGTCGGCGTCGAGCCAGGCGTAGGACGCGCCGAGCGGCATACCGGGGTACTGCGCGACAATCGGCGCGCCGTTGAGCCGCGTGTACGGACCACCCGCCGACCGGCCCCGGTACAGATCGAATCCAACCAGTTCGAGCTCGCTGCCCGTCTCCCACGTGACGCGGATCGCGTCCCGCTCTGGGCGTGCGTCCAACCCCGCCATCACGACGGCGGTGGGCAGCGGCGAGCTGCCATCCTCGACCTCACCGCCATCTGCCCCGCCGTAGGTGCCCGTATCCCGCGCGCGCAGGCCGGCCGGTGCGCCAGCGCTGTCGTACAGGCGCACGCGGTAATTGATCGAGGTCGTCGCCGTCGACGGGACGGTCACCGCAATCGCGTTATCTCCGTTGACCGCGGCGTCATTGTATACCAACTCGTCGTCGTCGAAGGCGCCGTCGCGGTTCCAGTCGAACCAGAGGCGCAGCCAGCGCCCATTCGCGGACGTGCCCTGCACGTTGACCTGCACGTTGGCCGTCGTGCCGGCCCGGAAGCCGTCTGGGAAGCTCACGCCGTCGTCGCTGCCGTTCGTTTGGTCGCTGTTATCACTGCCAGGGCCAAAGTCATCGTCAACCGTCCACGCGCTGCCCAGCCGCAACGCGCCGTCGCCGGTGTGCCAGGCCACACCGTACTCGCTATCCAGGTCGCTGTAGTCAGCAGAGACCGGGTTCGCCGGGGTACATAGATTCAAGGTAACATCGTCGATTCCGAGGATACTATGTTTGCCTGAACTTGCGTTATCGTTGTCGTTAGTCGTCCAAAACTCAATCGAAGCATTTCCGCCTGCATATCCACTCATGTCAATCGTATTTAGAAGGTAAGTTCCCCCGGTGTCGTTCGTGTTGCAAACCACGTGTTCTTCAACAGCTAGGTCGTTGATCCTCAGCCCCCAGAAATCACCCGTGCATTTGTTATCCCCAGACAGCGTATAGTACCAGTACGTAAGAGAGCCCGTTGCACCAGCGGGGATGGTGACCGTTTGAGATATGATGTCGTCAGCCAACATGTATCCACCCAGCAAAGCATACCAGGTGCCCGTACGCGGCGCTACCACTGTCCATTGATTGATGATCGGACCCTTGATATAACTCTCCGCCCAATCCCCATTACGGCCCAACTCGAAGCCGCCATTGAGAATCAAGTCATTGCATTCAGTAATCGCCTGGGTGCGAAACGCGCGCGTCACCGACCATACGCCGCCGCCACAGCCGGCGTTGCTACTACGTACGCGCCAGTAGTAAACCGCGTCGGGCGACAACGCCGTTGACAGGGTGTAGCTCGTGCCAGAGAGAGTATACGAATCGAAACTGGAGAATCCAGGGCTCGTCGAGACGTGCAGAGTGTAGTCGTCCGCACCGCTGACGGGCGACCACATGAGGGTCGGCGTCAACGGCTGGCCCGTGACCCCGTTGGCCGGCGCGCTTAGAACCGGTCGTCCTGGCACAGCTAAGTCAACGTTCAGCGTCACGATATCCTCATGGACCGTCACCCCCGACGTACCCGCTATCTCGATAGTATACAGGCCGCTCGCCGTAACTCCGGCCGTGTCGATGGCGAGCACGCTGCTATCTGGCGGCGTGACTGGATCGACGCTAAACGAGGGGGCAGCGCCCGCCGGCACACCACTCAGACTCAGATCGACCGGATCGGAGAACCCCAAGATCGAATCAACGTCCACAATGTAGACAGCATCCGTCCCTTGGCAAGTATCCAAACTGCTGGGGCTGGCGGTGAGACGGAAATCGGGGACGGTTGGCTCTGGCGGGCACGTCTCCAAGCCGACGCCGTCAATCCAGAACGTGGTCGGAGCGACCGACGTATTGGTGGCGTAGAAGTAGATCCGCACCGTCTGACCAACCCAAGGCGTCAGGTCCAAATCAGTCGAATGAAGCCATTGGCCCTCTACGTCGCCATCGCTGTGACGCTGGACTTCCTCCAAGAGTGTGTCGCTGGTATCCCGCACTTCGACATACAAGAAATCCCAGGGATGGTTGGCGGCATCGGTCGTCATATAGAACCAGTACGATAGATTGGCCCGCGCCACGCCCTCGGGGATTGTGACCTCTTGGTAGGCGTACTCAGCGCAGTCGGTGCAACCGCCGATGCGCATCGACCAACTGCCCAAATGCGCCCGCGCGTTGTCCCGCACCGCATTGACTGACGTTATCCACCCCGTGCCCAGCTCAAACCCGCCGTCGATGAGCTGGTTCATGCATTCAGTATCGTCGTAGTCCGCGTCCTCCACTGTACGCGCCCACAGGCCAACGACGCGCGAAACCGAGTGCCCCTCAACTGGTTTAAAAGTAACCAAAAGAACAATAAACGCAGTTACAAGAGGGAAGAGAAACCTGAGCATGCTACGCATCTCATCCTCCTAGAAATGAATTGAACCGGTAATTGCTCAGCTACGCTTCGCAGTTACCTCACTTCGCCGCAAAAGAGGGAGAGCCTTCTCCCTTCGACGCGCCAAGTGGGCAACTGCCAGGCATACAGCCTGAGCAGTTACTTAAACCGTATGTATAAAAAAGCGACCACATCCAGACATCAATGTGGTCGACTATAACAGAAAACAGCAAACGGGGCCAGGAATTTCCTCTCCACCCCTATATTATTTTTCCAACTTTCGATTGTATAGCCAAAGGCGGTTTTCTGCAATAGTACGCTGGTACCAGGTGCGTTTCACTTTAGGGACAGATTTTACCTCGATTGTAACTGCTCAGGTTATCGCGCCAGGCGCAGTCGCCCAGCGACTGAAGTCGCGGGCTACGGCTGCAAAGCCCGCCTGCGCGGGCTAAAGGAAGTCGGCGCAGGCCGACTTCGCGTAAGCGCAGCTTGCTGCGCACGTTGGCGCGGTTTCAACCGCCAGCCGGCTCACAGCCTGAGCAGTTACCAGAATTGCCCTATTTTTACGTGCGGGTGAGGTCCTTCGCTTCGCTGCCTTCGGCGGTTCGCTCAGAATGACAGATTGCTGGCAAATTCGCCCCCAAACTGGGACACGCCCCCGCCACCCCTTCCCCTTGTGCCGAAAAGCCCCCTGTGCTATACTACCTCTGTCGCCCTGGGCGGGGCCTGGCAACGGTGATTGTCGCAACGGAGGAATCTAATGAGCGATTGGCATTTTGATCCCATCTCCGCCGTGATTGGCGCTCTCCTTTCTCTAGCATTGAGCTGGACCGTGTACCGCCGCCGTCAATCGATCGCGGCGCTGAGAGACCGCATCGTCAGCGCGGTGCGCACCCTCATCGGCAAGATAACGGCCACCGTGGAACAGCGCTACCGCGAACGCGTGCTGTCCTGGGCCCCCAAGGTGGGCCTCCTCTCCCACACCGCCCCCCTCGACCGCACCTTCGTCCTCCCCCCACTCCTCTCCAACCTGCCCTATCCCGATCCCGACGCCCACGAACCCGGCGCGCGTACTCCCTTGTCCTGGGAAGCCGCCCTCGGCGGCTACAATCGCCTGCTCATCGCCGGCGAACTCGGCTCCGGGCGCACCTCGCTGCTCGCCCACCTCGCGTTTCTCTACGCCCGCCAAAAACCCGACCCCGAGCTGAGCGTGCCCCTGAAGCGCCTGCCCCTCTACCTCCACCTCTCTAAACTCGATTGCGGCCTGCCGGGCGAAGAAGAAAAAGCCCCCGCCGCCGAATCCGAAAAGAAAAAACCTTCGAAAGACGAACCCAGCCCCGAAGACCGGCTGATCAAGTGCGCCCTGAATTCCGTCGACGCGCCCGCCCCCTACGGCACCGCGCTCCAGGCCAGCCTAAAAGAAGGCAACGCCCTCGTCCTGATCGATGGCTGGGACACCCTGCCAGACGACAAACGCGCCGAAACCGTCGCCTGGCTGGCCCACCTGGCAGATACCCTGCCCAATAACCTCTGGATCGTAGCCGCTGAGGCCCGCGGGTTCGCCCCGCTCACCGACGTCGGCTTCGTCCCCCTTATCCTGGACCGCTGGGCCCCGCGCCACGCCCGGGCACTGGTGTCCAGGTGGACCGACGCCCGCCCGCCCGCGCCCAACGAGCACGCCCCCAACACCACCCCCCTGTCGACCGCCGTCAACGCCGCGCTCCAACAAGGCGCGACGCCGTTGGAACTCGCTCTCCGCTGCTGGCTCTTCTTCGACCAGAAACGCATCCCCCAGGGCCGTGCCGAAGTGTTCGAAACCTCCCTGGCCATCCTCCTGGCTCCCCCACCGGGCGACAAAGAGAAAGCCCCCGACTGGACGATGGAGATGACCCGCGACGCGCTGGCCACCGTCGCGCTCGCTATGTACGAAGCGCAGCGCGACACGTTCACCCGCCAGGAATGGGTCGAGGCGCTCGACCCGCTGCTCCCCGTGGGGGACGAACGCCCCGCGCGCATCGAAGACCGCATGCTCGAATCCCTCACCCGCCCCGGCGGCTTGCTCACCGCTGCCGGCCCAGAGACCTACCGCTTCGTCCACCGCGTCTGGCAGGCCTACCTGGCCGCTCACTACATCGCCACCCTCCCGCCCGAGGCGCTGTTGAAACACCTCGAAGACCCCTTCTGGGCCCCGGTTGTGGCCTTCTACGCCGCCCTCGCGCCGATGGAACCGATCATCAAAGCCTGGCTCTCCAAGCCCGACGACCTGTGGTTCGGCCGCCTGCGCCGTACGGCCCAGTGGGCCGCCTCCGCCCCGCCCAGCGCAAAGTGGCGCAACGGAGTGATGGCCCTCCTGGCCCGCAAACTCCTCACCCCCGGACTCCTGCCCACCATCCGCCACCGCGTGGCAGACGCGCTGATCGAAACCGGCGACCCCGGCGTGGTCTATTTCCTGCGCCAGGCCGCCGGGCACGCCGACTCCGCGGTGCGCATCTCGGCCCTCGAAGCCTTGGGGAACCTGGCCGGAGAAGCCGACCTGCCCACGCTGGAGGTCGCCCTCTCCGACAACGACCTCTCGGTCCAACAGGCCGCCGTCAACGCCCTGCGCATGATGCGTAACCGCGCCGCCGTCCACCGCCTCACCCGCCTCCTGGTCGAGGCGGAACAGGAACTGCGCATCCACGCCGCCCGCGCGCTGGCCGACTGCGGAGAAGAGGGGTGGGAGGTCATCCAAGAGGCACTGGAAGAGGAAGACATCCTGATCCGGCGCGCCGCCGTGTTTGGACTGGGCGACATCAAACAGCCCTGGGCCCGCGAAAAGCTGGCCCACGTCATCCACAACGACTCCGAATGGATCGTCCGCTCCGCCGCAGAGACGGCCCTGGAGCAGAAAGAAACCGCCGCCGCCCACACCGTCGAACAGCCGCTCGATGCATCGGATGCCGGCTGGCTGATCGTGTGGGCCGCTTCCCGGCACGAGTCCGTGGGCAAAGGCGACGCCGCCCTCAAGACGCTGGCCGCCGCCATCGAAAGCGGCACGCCCCCCATCCGCCGGGCCGCCATCGAGGCGCTCGGCATCGCCGGGCGGCCGGAACACGTCTCTGTCATGCACAAAGCCCTGCACGACGAGGACGCCACGGTCGCCCTCGCCGCGTTCAACGCGCTGGAGGAACTCGCCCGCCGCCACGACGTGACCATCCGAGCTTGACTTTCACCTCGACTGTGTTATATTGGGACGCAGAGAGGTCGATATGGTGCTAATTGCTTCGCAGCAGCGTGGAAATGACGACGTTGGCAAGCCCTCGGGGCGGCCGGCGATCTGACGCGCTGATTGCCGACACGTTGAAAGACGAGCCGCCCTACAGCGGGCGGCTCGTTTTGTATAACCATCCCAGTGGAGAAGAAGGAGAGTCGGCCATGTTAAAAACGCATCAATGTGGTGAACTGCGCCCCCAACACGCCGGCCAGAGCGTGACCCTGGCCGGATGGGTCAACCGACAACGGGACCACGGCGGGCTGATTTTCGTCGATCTGCGCGACCGCTCTGGCCGCGTCCAGGTGGTCACCGACCCCACCCACGCTCCCGACGCGCACGACGTCGCCACGAAAGTGCGCCAGGAGTACGTCCTCCAGGTGCGCGGCGTCGTCCGCGCTCGCCCGGAAGGGCTGACCAACCCGGATATGCCCACCGGCGACGTCGAAGTGCTGGCCGAAGAGGTGACCATCCTCAACGCAGCCAAGACGCCTCCGTTCTACATCTTCGACGATAGCCCCGTGGACGAGACCCTGCGCCTCAAGTACCGCTACCTCGACCTGCGCCGGCAGCGTATGCAGCGCAACATCGTCCTGCGCCACAAGGTCGTCAAAACCATCCGCGACTTCCTCAACGACCACGGCTTCGTCGAGATCGAAACGCCGATCCTGTTCAAAACCACGCCGGAAGGCGCACGCGATTACCTGGTGCCCAGCCGCGTCCATCCCGGCACGTTCTACGCCCTGCCCCAATCCCCCCAGCAGTTGAAACAACTGTTGATGGTCGCCGGCTTCGAACGCTACTTCCAGATCGCGCGCTGTTTCCGCGACGAAGACCAGCGCGGCGACCGGCAGCCTGAATTCACCCAGCTCGATATGGAGATGAGCTTCGTCGAACGCGACGACGTGATGGCCCTCACCGAAGAGATGATGACCGGCATCATCGAAAATCTGTCCGACCGCACCCTGCTGACCAAACCCTTCCCACGCTTCACCTACGCCGAGGCCATGGCGCGCTACGGCACCGACCGCCCCGACATCCGCTTCGGCATGGAGCTGACCGATGTCTCCGACCTGGTCGCCGGGAGCACGTTCCGCGTCTTCAGCGCCACCGTCGCCTCGGGTGGCCAGGTGAAGGGCATCCGCGCCCCCGGCTGCGCCGTCTACAGCCGCCGCCAGATCGACGAGCTGACCGAGCTGGCGCAGAAGGAAGGCGCGCAGGGCCTGGCCTGGCTGGCCCTCGACGACGCGGGCGAGGTGCGCTCCTCCTTCTCTAAGTTCCTCAGCGCCGAAGAGACCGCCGCCATCGTCGCGCACATGGGCGCTGTGCCGGGCGACCTGCTGCTCTTCGTCGCCGCGCCGCCCAAGGTCACCGCCGCCGCCCTCTCGGCGCTGCGCCTGGAGCTGGGCGACCGGCTCGGGCTGCGCGACCGCCAGGTGCTGGGCTGCTGCTGGGTGGTCGAGTTCCCGCTCTTCGAGTGGAACGCCGACGAAGCGCGCTGGGACCCCAGCCACCACCTCTTCACCGCGCCGATGGCCGAGGACCTGCACCTCCTGGACAGCGACCCCGGCGCGGCCCGCGGCCAGCAGTACGACTTCGTCTGCAACGGTGAAGAGACCGGCGGCGGCAGCATCCGGATTCACCAACGCGACGTGCAGGAGAAGGTCTTCGGGCTGATCGGGCTCGATATCGAGACCGCCCGCGAGCGCTTCGGCCACATGCTGGAGGCGTTCGAGTACGGCACCCCGCCCCACGGCGGCATCGCCCCCGGCATCGACCGCCTGGTGATGCTCCTGGCAGGCGAGTCGAACATCCGCGAGGTGATGGCCTTCCCCAAAACGCTCCAGGCCGCCGACCTGATGGCCGGTGCGCCCTCGCCCGCAGAGCCCAAGCAACTCGAGGAGTTGCACATCCGGCTCGTCACAGGAGATGAAAAATGACCACAAACGACCTTCTCACCCGCGTAAAAGAAGACGGCGTCCGCTTCGTCAGCCTACAATTCACCGACATCCTCGGCACGACCAAGAGTGTCACCATTCCGGTGGGAAAACTGGACAACGCATTGGAGAACGGCATCTGGTTCGACGGCTCGTCGATCCAGGGGTTCGCCCGCATCTACGAAAGCGACATGGTGCTCGTGCCCGATCCGGCTACCTACCGCGTGCTGCCGTGGAGCGACCCCGAGCGCTTGCGCGCCCGGCTGATCTGCGACATCCACGGGCCAGACGGCACGCCCTCTCCCAGCGACCCGCGCACAGCGCTCAAGCGCGTCCTCGCGCACGCCAGCAAGAGAGGCTGGGTCTGCAACATGGGGCCGGAACTGGAGTTCTTCCTGTTCAAGCGGAACGAACAGCCCATCCTGCACCCCGTACCCCACGACGTGGGCGGCTATTTCGACTTTTCGCCCCACGACGAGGCGCAGCAGGTGCGCAGCGAGATCGTGCTGGCGCTGGAGGCGATGGGAATCGAGGTGGAGATGAGCCACCACGAGGTGGCCACAGGCCAGCACGAAATCGACTTCCTCTACGCCGACGCGCTGACCAGCGCCGACAACGCCGTCACGTTCAAGTACACCGTGCGCGCCATTGCAGCCAGTCACGGCCTGTACGCCAGCTTCATGCCCAAGCCCATCTTCGGCGTCAACGGGAGCGGTATGCACACGCACCAGAGCCTGTTCGACCCACAGGGGCGCAACCTGTTCTACGACCCGCAGGACACACACCACCTGTCGCGGTTGGCGTACCAATTCCTGGCCGGGCAGATGGCCCACGCCCGCGCTATGTCGGCGGTGCTCGCCCCAACGGTGAACAGCTACAAGCGCCTCACGCCGGGATACGAGGCCCCGGTCTACATCTGCTGGGCCGACCTGAACCGTTCGGCGCTGATTCGCGTCCCGGCCAAGCGCGCCGGGCAGGAACGTGCCACGCGGATCGAGTTGCGCTGCCCCGACCCCAGCGCCAACCCCTACCTGGCCTTCGCCGCGATGTTGGCGGCGGGCTTCGACGGCGTCGAGCAGGATATGACGCCGCCGCTGCCGGTCAACGAGGACGTCTATCACCTCACCGCGGGGGACTTACAGGAGCGCGCCATCGCCACGCTGCCCGGCACCCTGGCCGAGGCGCTGGACGAGTTCGAGGCCGACGCGGTCGTGCGGGACGCGCTGGGGCCGGCGATTACCGAAGCGCTGTTGCGCGCGCGCCGGGCCGAGTGGGACGAGTATCGCATCCAGGTCACCCAGTGGGAACTGGAGCGGTACCTGGAAACGGCGTAGCCGGCGCTAGGCGCGATTGAATCGCGCCCACCCGTCGCAACTGCTGCCAGACCCCACGGCACGACGCCGTATACAAAAGCCCCGGTCATTGAACCGGGGCTTTTATCTTGCTGAGTCGTGTTACAGGTTAGAACTCCTGCCAGGGCTTTTCCAGGTCAAGACGCTCCCGCTCTTCTGCGCGGATGACCATCAACTCGTTGTAAGCTTCCTGCTGGGCGGCGATGTGCGCATCCAGCCCCTCTTTGCGCGCCAGCACCGTCTGCCAGATTGCCATGAGCATGCTGACCAGGCTGGCGACAGATGGCATCCCGACCGGGGTGTCGGAAGGGCACACCAGGACGCGGTCGACGACCTGCGCGGGCGGCGAGACCGAGGAAATGGTCACCGCGACCACGTTCATGCCCTTGTTCTTGAGGTAGCGCAAGATCGCTGCCGTATCCAGGCCCGTCCCGGTAGCGCCAATGCCGATCGCAACGTCACCCGCTTTGTACTGCCCGGCAATCTGCGCCGCCGCCGCCGGGTCCGCATCCAGCGCGAAAGCCCGGACGCCCGCTATCTCCAGATACCCGGCGAACATCTGCGCCAGGTAACGCCCCATCGCGTCGCCGATGACCCACACCCGCTCGGCCGCCGCGATCATATCCACAATCTCCACCGCGCGTTCGGTCACCTGAGCGACTGCAACCTCCAGATTGTGACGTTCGTTCTCCAGAATCGTCTGCATCTGCGCCTGCGGGGTCTGCGCGTCCGCGAAGTTGCCGTAGGCAGCGGTCAGGTCACCCTTGACGATATCCTGAACCTCGTGAGAGAGTTCACGATACCCGGTGTAGCCCAACGCCTGCGAGAATCGCACCACCGTCGCTGCGTCGACGTCCAACGCGCGCGCCAGCTCTGTCGCCGTCATGAACGCGACGTCCAGTTCGCGGTCGAGGATGAACTCCGCCAATCGTTTGAAACTGGGAGTCAGCGACTCGTACGCATTCTTGATCCTTTCTCTAAACACTGTTTGCCTCCTTAGTTTTTGGGATGGGCACACGCTATTTTCAGCTATTTATGTACCCTACATGATGCTATTATACACCAAAGCGTGCTATATTGCAAATATGTTCATTTCTTCGAAATGTACCTTTTGCTATAGCTCGTGTATTTGAAATCAGATCGACATCACACAAACTTTCCAATTCCACCATCTTGCTTCTTGCTCCTTGCTTCCTGCCTCCTGCTTCTTGCCTCGTAACTGCTCAAGCTGTGCGCCTGGCAGTCACCCGCCTGGCGCGTCGAAGGGAGAACAGGGGGTTTGCGGGCGGCGAAGCCGCCCGCAAACCCCCA
>JAFGOJ010000202.1 GCA_016926575.1 Anaerolineae bacterium
CGGGCGGCGAAGCCGCCCGCAAAACCCCCAGTTCTCCCTTCGACGCGCCAGGCGGGTAACTGCCAGGCGCACAGCCTGAGTAGTTACGGCGCGGCCACGTGCAGGTTGTCGAAGTGAACCTCGGCCCCCGGCATCGAGAACGTGCCGACGTACAGCCCGATATCCCCGTGCGCGAACGTGGCATCCTCCACCTGAGCCAACTGCTGGCCGTTGACCAGGAACGTGAAGGTGCTGCCCTGGCAGATGACTTCGATCACGTTCGTCGCCTGGCCCTGGTTGATCAGGTCCGACGGCATCCACCGCCCGCCCAAGTAGGTCGGTTCCCCATCCTCGAATTTGCTGACCTGGAAATAGCCATCGCCGCTGATGGAAAAGCGGTAGAAATTCGCCGCGTCTTGCAAACGCACCAACACGCCATACTCGTTGTCGTCCGGTCCGGCGACCTGGGTGGCATCGACCGCGAGGTGGAAATCGCCCAGGTCCTTCTCGGCCGTCGCCCAGGCCAGCTGGTTGGCAAAAGCGACGTAAACCCGTAGCACGCCTTCCTGGATCACTACGTCGGCGGCGGCGTCCGTCTCCGCCTGCCAGGCACCCGGTTCGGAGAACTCCTCACTCCAGGGCAGTTCTTCGCCCCCTCCACCCCCGCTGCAGGCAACCAGCAGGGCCGCCAGCAGTGCCAACGTTAGATAAGCGTTCGCTTTCATCTGACCTCCCGTGCTAATAATCGGGGCCGGTGACCACCAGATTGTCGAAGTGAACCCGTGCCGCGCCCTCGTCGCCGGTGCCAACGGCCAGCCCCACATCCCCGCGCCGGAAGGTGTCGTCCATCACGCTGGCCACGCGCTCGCCATTGACGTACAGCGTCAACTGATCCTCGTAACACAGCGCCCGCACGATGTTCAACGTCGTGCCGGTGTAGATCACAGGCGCGCGCAAGAATCCAGCGCCCGTCAGCACCTCCGACGCGCCATCCTCGAATTTCATGATCGCGTAATACCCGTCCGCGCTGACGGCGAAGTAGTAAAAATCGTCCGGCGAACGGTAGCGGCAGATCACGCCGAAGTGGGCGCGCGGAGAACCGGATACCCAGCGCGCATCGACCTGGACGTCCACATCGCTGAAGCGCTCATCCGGGCGCGCCCAGACGAACCAGTTCGGCTCGTACACCTCGATGAAATACTCCCCATTTTGATAGCCCCGATCGAACGCGTCCTGGCTCTCGTTTCCCCACACGCCGTCCGTGCCCCCGAAACGATCCTCCAACAGCACCCCCTGGCCGCCTCTACCGCACCCCGCAAGCATCAGGATGACGGTGGTGAGAAGAAGCAGTTTCAAGCGCAGCAGCAAGCGATGGCCGTCCATAAACCCCTCCCCTGTTCGGGTCTGATCGTGCAACGAAACGCAACAGGTTACGATTATAACATGGAGAAAGTTTTTCACAACAGGCTACCCGCACACCGGGCAACCGGGCTGCGCGGAGAACGCCACGGTCTCGAACGCCCCCGTCCCCCCATCCCACACGAGCAGCCGACCGGCCAGCGACTCCCCCACGCCGAGCAACACCTTCACCGCCTCAAGCGCTTCCAGGGCTCCGAAGACCCCGGCCACCGCGCCCAGGATGCCCACCTCGCGCGCCGTCGGCGCGCCATCCAGGTCAACCGCCGGCGGAAACAGGCAGCGGTAGCAAGGCCCCCTTCCCGGCACCACCACCGACATCTGCCCCTCCCATCCCAACACAGAGGCCCACACCAGAGGCACGCCGGCCCGCACGCACGCTGCGTTGACCAGAAACTTGGTCTCGAAATTGTCGGAGCACTCCACCACCACGTCGTACGCCGCCACGCGCGCCTCAGCCGATGCGGCATCGAGCCGCTCCGCGTGCCGGATCACGTCGACGTCGGGGGCCAGCGCGCGTAGGCGCTCCGCCGCCGAAACGGTCTTCGGCCGGCCCAGGTCCCCCGCCCCGTGCAGGATTTGCCGGTTGAGGTTGGAGAGCGAAACGACGTCGAAATCGACCAGGCCGATGGCACCGATGCCTGCCGCCGCCAGGTAGAACGCGGCGGGCGAGCCCAGCCCGCCCGCGCCGACGACCAACACGCGCGCCGCCGCCAGCCGCTGCTGCCCGGCCTCCCCCACGCCCTCCAGAACCAGTTGACGCGAGAAGCGCTCGCGCTGCGCGTCGGTCAGCGTCACGCCCGCCTCCAACCGTCGTCGGCCCGGCCGTAGCGCGCGGCGACGATCTGCGCCAGGATCGCCACGGCGATCTCTTCGGGCCGCCGCCCGCCCAGGTCCAGGCCGATCGGGCCGCGAATCCGCGCCAGGTCCGCCTCGCCGAACCCCTGCTCCACCAGCGCGCCCCTCCGCTTGGCCTGCGTCGTGCGCGAGCCGAGCAGCCCCACGTACCCCACCGGGCTGCGCAACGCCGCCGCCAGCGCGGGCACGTCGAACTTGGGGTCGTGCGTAATCACGGCCAGCGCATCCTGCGGGCGCAGGTGCGCGAGTGTCAGCCCTTCCTGCGGCCAGGCGACGACCAGCTCGTCGGCGGTGGGGAAGCGCTCGCGCGTGGCGAAGGCGCGCCGCGCGTCGAGCACGCGCACGCGAAAGCCCGCCGCCTGCGCCAGGTGCGTCAGAGGCTGGGCCAGGTGCACCGCGCCGACGATGGTCAGCGTCGGCGGGGGCGCGTAGACCTGCACGAAGCCGGCGCCGCGTCGCTCGGCCAGCGGGCCGGGCCAGCGCGAGTCCACGTCCCACCCCAACAACGCCGCCAGACTCGCGTCCCCCTCCAGCCGCCCATCCAGCCAGGCTAAGAGGTGCGCGCCGCCGCGCAGGGGGGTGACCAAGGCCACGGTCTCGTCGGCAGCCAGGGCCGCCAGCAACCGCTCGTGCACCGGGGCCAGGCGCTCGACGTAGACCTCGATCGTCCCGCCGCAGGCCAGGCCCACCTCCCACCCCATCTCGTCCACCACGCCGTAGCGCAGCAGCTTGGGCGCGCCGCTCTCCAGAACCGTTCCGGCCTCCTGGAAGACCGCGCCCTCCACGCACCCTCCACTGACCGAGCCCACCATCCCGCCGGAGGGCGTCACCGCCATATGCGCGCCCACGGGGCGGGGCGAAGGACCTTCGGCCCACACCACCGTCGCCAGGGCCACCGGCTCACCGGCAGCCAGCCAGCCGCTCAGGTCGTCGAGCAGGTCGTGCACCGGGTCACTCCTCGCGCACCACGACCTCGCCGATGGCCTGGCTCACCCACAGGTCGACGCGCTGGTCGGCACCGTCGAAACCGGGCGACGTGCAAACGCCGTGTTCGCAGGTGTAGCCGGGCGGGACGCGCCGGCCGGCGATGCCGGTGCTGAAATCGATGCGCGCCTCCATGCCGGCGGGAACCACAATCACCGTCTGGCCGATGCCGCCGTCGAGGCTGGCGTCGAAGCGGCCTTCGTCCGGCAGCACCACCGTCACCTGGCCCACGCCGCAGCTCACGTCGAGGTGATCCACAGCCAGACCGGTCAGGTCGATCTCGGCCTCCCCGACAGCCAGGTCGGCCTCCAGGTCAATGGGGACGTTGGGCGTCAGGCTCAGGTCCCACGAGTAGGAGTCCTCCCACCCGCCGATCATCACCACCGGGCCGCTGCTCTCACTGTTTAGATCGAGGGTCAGCATGCTTCCCGCGCGGTCGAACGAGCGTTCGAGCTGTTCGTTGTTACCCAGGTGCAACAGGCCGGTAGCCAGGTAGGGGGAAGAAGAAGGCAGCGCCGCGACGCGGAGGGCCGCGACGCCCGGGGCGAGCGACACCTCGGCGCGGGTGGCATCCTCCAACAACTCGCCGATTTCCACGTCGCTGGGCGCGGTAGCGAGCGCGCCCGTCGTCAGCAGCCACATCGATGCGCCCAGGATCGCCAGCGTCAGCACCAGTGCTACCAGGGAGCCCAGCACCGACGAACCGCGCCCGAGGAGGATTTCGAGGCCGATGGCGATGATCACCACCGGCCACAACTGTAGCAACATCAACCAGGCACTGCCCGCGAGTACGCCCACATTCTGCAACAGAAACACCGTCCCCAGCGCGATCAAAATCACCGGCCCGACGATACTCACGTCGCGCCCATGCCGTCGTCTCTTCTCGTCACTCATTTTCGCCTCCCTCTGCCTGCTTCTTGCTTGCTGCGTAACTTCTCAATAAAGCGGGGAGAAGATGGGGGTTTTGCGGGCGGCTTCGCCGCCCGCAAAACCCCCA
>JAFGOJ010000203.1 GCA_016926575.1 Anaerolineae bacterium
ATGGAGTTGATCGATTGCGCCTGCCAGATCAGTATCGATACGTGCTTCTCGCGGGTGGATAACATCAGCCCATGCCCCATCGGCGCGGAAGGCTTGTGCTGCAAGAACTGCTCGATGGGCCCCTGCCGGTTGGTCGGCAAGACCCAGGTGGGTGTCTGCGGCGCGACGATCGACACGGTGGCCGCCCGCAACTTTGCCCGCATGGTCTGCTCGGGCGCGTCGGCCCACTCTGACCACGGACGCGGGATGGCCTACACGCTGTTGGAGGCCGCCGAGGGCCACGCCCCCGACTACGGCGTCAAGGACGCCTTCAAGTTGTTCGAGATGGCGGGCTTCCTGGACGTGCCGATCTCTGACGAGACCGGCCAGCAGCGCCCCATCGAAGACGTGGCGCACGACGTGGCGGTCGCGGCTTTGGGCGAGTTCGGCAAGATTCATGGCACGGCCAAGAACTTGAAGCGCGCGCCCGTCAAGCGCCAGCAAATCTGGCACGAACTGGGTATCGAACCGCGCGCCATCGACCGCGAAATCGTCGAGCTGATGCACCGTACTCACATGGGCAACGATCAGGACGCCGAGCACATTTTGGACCAGTGCTTGCGCACGGCCCTGGGCGACGGCTGGGGCGGCTCGATGATCGGTACGGACCTTTCTGACGTGCTCTTCGGCACGCCGGCCCCCGTGCAGAGCGCGGCCAACCTGGGCGTGCTGCGCGAGGACATGGTCAACATCATCATCCACGGCCACGAACCGACGCTTTCCGAGATGATTATCGCCGCCGCGCTCGACCCCGAGATTGTGGCTTACGCCAAGAGCAAGGGCGCGAACGGTATCCAACTGGCCGGTATCTGCTGCACGGCCAACGAGGCGCTGATGCGCCAGGGCGTTCCGCTGGCGGGCAACTTCCTGCAGCAGGAACTGGCGATTATCACCGGCGCCGTTGAGGCCATGGTCGTCGACATCCAGTGCATCTTCCAGGGATTGGCCCCGGTGGCCGATCAGTACCACACGGAGCTGATTACCACCTCGCCCAAGGTCAAGATCAAAGGCGCTACCCACATCGAGTTCGATGAGCGCAATGCTTTGGGGATTGCCAAGGACATCGTGCGCCGGGCGATCGACCGCTTCCCCGAACGGGGCGAGACGCACATCCCCAAAGACGTCAAGAGCCCGATGGTGCCTGGCTTCTCCCACGAGTACATCGACTACGCGCTGGGCGGCCTCTACCGCGGCTCGCTGCGCCCGCTCAATGACGCGATCATGGCCGGGCGCATCCGCGGCGTGGTGGCGAACATCGGTTGCAACAACGCCCGCGTCTGCCACGACAGCCTCCACAACTACGTGGTGACCGAGTTCATCAAGAACGACGTGCTGGTGGTCGAGACCGGCTGCGCGGCCATCGCCGCGGCCAAGGCGGGCCACATGACCCCCGAGGTGGCGTTCGAACTGGCCGGGCCGGGCCTGCGCGAAATCTGCGAGACGGTCGGTATCCCGCCGGTGCTCCACATGGGCTCCTGCGTCGACAACTCGCGCATCCTCACCGTCCTTGCGCAGATGGCGACCGAGGGCGGCTTGGGCGATGACATCTCCGACATCCCGGCCGTGGGTATGGCGTCCGAGTGGATGAGCGAAAAGGCCATCTCCATCGGCACCTACTGTGTGGCCTCCGGCGCCTACGTCATCATGGGTGGCAACACCGGTCCCGTCTCCGGCAGCGAAGAGGTCGTCAAGCTGATCAGCGACGGCTGGGAGAAGAAGGTCGGTGGCCGGATGGAGTTTGTCGAAGAACGCGAGGAGATCGTCCGCCGCGCGCTGGCGCACATCGACAAGAAGCGCGCCGATCTGGGCCTCCCCGAGTACGACGCGTCCAAGTGGGGCCAGAGCGGTGACCGGCGTATGCCCGCTTTGCTCGAACTCCCGCTGGAAGAGCGCATCAAGGCTGCCTACGGGCAGGCTGGGGAGTAGGAGGTAAGACACTATGTCGAAATATATCGCAACGCGCGCCATCCGTGGCGCCAATGGCCTGGTGGCCGAGGCGGAAGCTCTGCTCAAGAAGGCCATCGCCGAGAAGGGGGCCGATACCCCCGTCCGCTTCCCCAATACGGCCTACTACCTGCCCACCACCTATGGCATGTTGAACCACAAGGTCGAAACGCTGGGGGACCTGGAGTTTTCGCTGGATTATGCCAAGAAGCTGCTCCACCCCCTGCCGGACGACAACCTGTGGGTGCCGTACCTGGGGGAGACGCTCGACAGCGGCCAGGCAACCCTGTTGGCCGCCGAGGCCATCGAGGGTGTCCGCTTCGTCTACGGTCAGGAACCGACGCCGTATCCCGGCCTGGAACTGACCGGCAGCACCGATTACCCGGACTGGCAGGGAGACGGCCACCTGAACGGCCCCATCGACGACATTCAGTTGCGTTCGTGGGGCATCCAGTTGGTCGACGGCCGTATGCCGGGCTTCGCGGCCATCGTCGGCGCGGCCCGCTCGAACGAAGCGGCCGTCGCCATCGTGCGCGAACTGCAGAAGCGCAACATCCTCATTTTCCTCTGCGGCAACACCAATGGCCGCTCCGTGATCGACCAGTTGCAGGAAGAGGGCGTCGAGATGGGGTACGATACCTACATCGTCCCCTTCGGCAAAGACACCATCTCCGCCATCTACCCGATGGGCTTCGCTACGCGCTCTGCGCTGACCTTCGGCGGTCTGAAAGCCGGCCAGTGGCGCGAAATCCTGCTCTACAACAAATTCCGCGTCTTCGCCTTCGTCCTGGCGCTGGGTGAGGTGGACGATCTCAAGTACGCCGCCGCTGCCGGTGCGATCTCCTACGGCTTCCCCACCATCGCCGACACGGTCATCCCCGAAATCCTGCCCACCGGCATCACCCAGTACGAGCACGTGATTTCGATGCCCTGGAACGAGATCGACGCCGAGAACGACACCGAGCGGGCGGCCAAGTTCGTGCAGCGCGCCATCGAAGTGCGCGGCGTCAAGATCAAGATCACCGACGTCCCCATCCCCGTGCCCTACGGCTCGGCCTTCGAGGGCGAGGTCGTGCGGCGCGCCGACATGCGGATCGAGTTCGGCGGCAAGAAGAGCCGTGCCTACGAGTACCTGCGCATGGTCGGCATGGACGAGGTCGAGGACCACAAGATCGAGATCATCGGCCCCAGCTTCGAGGACCTGCCCGAGGGCGAGTCGATGGACCTGGGTATCTTGATCGAGGTCGCCGGGCGCAAGATGCAGGAGGACTTCGAGCCGGTGTTGGAGCGCCAGGTGCACTACTTCATCAACGGCGCGTCCGGCATCCAGCACATCGGCCAGCGCGACATCGCCTGGATTCGCATCAGCAAAGCCGCAGTCGACAAGGGCTTCAGCCTGAAGCACTTCGGCGAGATCCTGTACGCCCGCTTCCACGCCGACTTCGGCGCGATCGTGGACAAGGTGCAGGTCAAGATCATCACCGATACCAAGCTGCACGGTGAGTGGCTGGAGAAGGCGCGCGAGGCCTACGAGTTCCGCAACCAGCGCCTGGCCGACCTGACGGACGAGGCTGTGGACGTGTTCTACGACTGCACGCTGTGCCAGTCCTTCGCGCCCACGCACGTCTGTATCGTCAGCCCGCAGCGTCTGGGCCTGTGCGGGGCCTACAACTGGCTCGACTGCAAGGCCTCCAACCAGATCAACCCTACCGGCCCCAACCAGCCGGTGCACAAGGGCAAGATTCTCGACCCGGTCAAGGGCTACTGGACCGGCACGAACGAGAACGCGGTCAAGAACTCGCAGGGTACGGTCCGGGAAGTTGCGCTGTACTCCATCATGGAGAACCCCATGACGGCCTGCGGCTGCTTCGAGTGTATCGTGATGTACATCCCCGAAGCGGAAGGCGTGATGGTCGTCAGCCGCGAGGACCCCAGCATGACCCCTGCCGGGATGACGTTCTCGACGCTGGCCGGTATGGCCGGCGGTGGCTTGCAGACCCCCGGCGTGATGGGCGTGGGCAAGTTTTACTTGACCAGCCCCAAGTTCATCTCGGCCGACGGCGGGTTCAAGCGCATCGTCTGGATGTCCAGCTTCCTCAAGGACAGCATGGCGGCGGAGTTCGCCCAGGTCGCGGAGCGCGAGGGCATCCCCAACTTGATGGACATGATCGCCGATGAGCGCAAGGTCACGTCGGTGGACGAACTGGTGGACTGGCTCGAAGAGGTCAACCACCCTGTGCGGCAGATGGGTGTGATGCAGGCCGCCTCTGGGGAGGCGCCTGCGGCTGAGGCCGCTCCGGCCCCCAAGGCCGAGGCCAAGCCCGCCGCTGTACCTGCCAAGGCGAAAGAACCTGAACCTGTCGCGGCGAAACCGGCTCCGGCTGCGGCCCCAGAGGCCAAGCCCGCTCCGGCTCCCGCCCCGGTTCCGGCCCCCGCGCCTGTGCCCGCTCCCGCTGCGGTGCCGACCCTGCCGGCCGGCGCCGACATGCAGGCGCTCGTCCAGGCCAGCGCCGATGCGGTGCTCGGAGGCATCCGCCGCGCGTTGATCGCTGCCCTGAACGAACTGGGCGGCGGCGGAGTGCCTATGCCCGCTGCCCCTGTGGCTCCGGTTGCCTACGCCGCCCCGGTTCCGGCTGCCGTGGTCGAAGCGGCCCCCGTGGCCGTGGAAGCGAAAGAAGAAGCGCCGGCCAAGCGCCCCCGTCCGCAGGTCGCTCCGTGGAGCGAGGAGAAAGAGGGGCTGGACTTCATGAAGGAGTCGTGGACCGGCAAGGTGCGCGAGGTCGTTCTGGGCGCGACGGCGGCGGAGGGCGGCACCCGCACCTCCACGGTGACCGTCGGTGGGCAAACGATGATGCCGTTCCTGGACTTCGAAGGCCAGATGCCGCACCGACCGCTCGTCGCCATCGAGATTCAAGACAAGCGGCCGAATGACTGGTCTGCTCTGTTGATGGAAGCGTGGGGCGACGTGATGAATGACCCCGGCACGTGGGCGAAGGCCGCGGAAGAGGCCGGCGCCGATGTGATCACCCTGCAGCTCAGTATGAACGACGCGAACGGCGCGCCCAACACGCCCGCGAATGCGCGCGCGGTGGTGCGCAAGGTGCTCCAGGCCACGGGTCTGCCGTTGATCGTGCTCGGCCCGGGGCAGGTGGACGCCGACAACGAGCTGCTGGTGGCCGTGGCGGAAGAGGGCGTCGGCGAGCGGCTCCTGCTGGGCGCGTGCGAGGAGAAGAACTATCGCACCATCGTCGCCGCCGCGCTGGCGCACAACCACCTGGTCATCGCCCGCACGGCGATGGACGTCAACCTGGCGAAGCAGCTCAACATCCTCATCGGCGATATGGGCCTGCCCCTGAACCGCGTGATGATGGACCCGACCTGCGCCGGTGTGGGCTACGGGATGGAGTACGGCTACTCGGTAATGGAACGGTTGCGCCTGGCGGCGCTCCAGGGTGACGGCATGACGCAGTTGCCGATGATCGTCACCGTGGGGTACGAGGCCTGGCGGCAGAAGGAAAGCAAGGTCGGCGAGGGCGTCCCCGAGGCGTGGGGCGACTGGAAGGAACGGGCGCTGAACTGGGAGACGGTGACGGCAGCTACTCTGATCGAATCCGCTGCCGACATTGTCGTCCTGCGGCATCCCACGTCGGTCAAGCGTATCCACAAGATGATCGCGGAGTTAGGCGAGTAAGGAGCTCAAGACATGGCGCTTTCTGGTATTCAGATCTACAAGCTGTTGCCCCAGACGAACTGTAAGGACTGTGGGTTCCCAACCTGCCTGGCCTTCGCTATGAAACTGGCGGCCAAGCAGGCCGACCTGGACAAGTGCCCGCACGTCTCTGCCGAGGCGCGGGAGCAGTTGGCGGAATCGGCCGCCCCGCCTGTCCGACTGGTGACGCTCTCTGCCAATGGCAAAGAGGTCAAGTCGGGCAACGAGGTGGTGCTTTTCCGCCACGAGAAGACGTTTTTCAACCCTACCGGGCTGTTCATCCGTTTCTACGATGACGAGCCGCTGGAGGAGATCAAGGCGCGCGCGAAAGAGGTGGCCGACTACTCGGTGGATTACGTCGGTATGGCTCTGACCATCGACGGGCTCGCCGTCCAGGCTACCGGTAGCGGCGAGCAATTCGCCGCGGCGGTCGCCGGCGTGCTCGACGTGGCGAAGTGGCCGCTGATCCTCATCGCTGACGACCCCGAGGTGATGGCCAAGGGATTGGCCGCCGCTGGGGACGTGCGGCCGTTGATCTACGGCGCGACCCCCGACACATGGGAGGCGTTCGCCAACCTGGCCAAGGAACGCGGCGCGCCGATGGCGATCAAGGCCGACTCGCTGGGCGCGCTGGCCGAGCTGACGGACCAGATCAAGGCTGCCGGTGTGGACGAAATCGTCCTGGATGGCGGCGTGCGCGACTTGCACTCCGCACTGGTGACGAACACGCTGGCCCGACGTATGGCGCTGAAGAAGACCTTCCGGCCGCTGGGCTTTCCGATCATCTCCTTCCCCAGCGAATGCGCAGACGACGAGGGCATGGTGACCATCACGGCGACGCAGGCCATCTGCAAGTACGGCGGCTTCGTCGTGCTCGACCGCTTCAGCCCGGCCACGATCTACCCGCTGCTGGTGCTGCGTGCCAACATCTTCACCGACCCGCAGCAACCGATCCAGGTGCAGCCCGGCGTGTACGAGATCAACGATCCCGGTCCGGATGCGCCGGTGATGGTGACGACCAACTTCTCCATCACGTACTTCTCGGTGGCGAACGAAGTCGACGGCAGCGGTATCCCCAGTTGGCTGTTGGTGGCAGACGCCGAAGGCATGAGCGTGCTCACGGCTTGGGCCGCGGGCAAGTTCGATGCCGAGCGGATCGCCAAGGCGGTCAAAACGACCAACATGGCGGAAAAAGTCACCCATCGCAAGCTGGTCATCCCTGGGCACGTCTCGGTGTTGCTGGGCGAGCTGGAAGAGGAACTGCCCGACTGGCAGATTCTCGTCGGCCCGCGCGAATCGGTGGACCTGCCCGCTTACCTGAAGCTGTGGTCGGCGGGGTAGGGTAGGCTAATCGTTGAGACCTCGGGGATTTCTGAGATCCCCGAGGTCTTATCAAGGTGATAACTGTCCCGTTCCCTCATGAGGGTCGTCACTGGTAAAAGGCGGCGCTCTGTGGTAAGACATGACGGACATGGCGATCACACGCAAGGGGGTGTCACAATCGCTACGGTAACGGTGCGTTTCATCTCCGAAGAGGATTCGGCGGCAACGAAACAGGTGACGGTACCGGTGGGCACGCTGGTGAGCGACGCCGCCCAGCAGGTGGGCATCGACGTACAGATGCCATGTGGTGGGCAAGGGCGGTGCGGCCGCTGCGCAGTTATCGTCAAGGAAGGCGAGGTGCGCCGGCGCTCGACGCAGCGACTTTCTCCCGACGACGTCGCCGCTGGCTACGCGTTGGCTTGTCAGGCAACGCTGGAAAGCGACGCCGTTATCGTCGTGCCGCCGCAGGAGCGGATCGAACGGCGTATCAAGGAAGGCAAGCGTGCCAAAAAGGTCGAATTGCCCTTCCCCTATCACGTGTCGGACCAGCCGCTGCGCAAGGTCGTTGTGACACTCGAAGAACCTAGCCTGCATGACCAGACGGACGACTGGTCGCGTTTGAAGCGCGAAATGGCCCGCCGCTACGATCTGCGCGACGTCGAGGCGTCACTGCACGTGCTGCGTAAGATGGGGCGTGCCCTGCGCGAGGGTGAGTGGACGGTCACGGTGGTGCTGGAGACGGACAACCAGGCTCGCCCCGACGGCCCACCGCGCATCCTCGACATCCTGCCCGGCGAGCACCTGGAGAGTCTATGGGGGGCCGCCATCGACATCGGCACGACGAGTAACGTGGTCTGGCTGGTCGACCTGCTCAGCGGCGAGGTGATGGCCCAGGCGGTCGACTACAACGGGCAGATCGCGCGTGGGGAAGACGTCATCTCGCGCATCATCTACGCATCGAAGGGCAATGGCCTGCAAGAGCTGCAAGAGCTGGTGGTCGGCACGCTGAACCGCCTGCTGGGGCAGGTGGCGCAGGAGCGCGGCATCGGCGTCGACGAGATCTACCGCGTCGTCGTGGCCGGGAACAGCACGATGATTCATCTGTTCGCCGGCATCCCGCCCGAGTCGATCCGGCTGATGCCTTTCATCACCGCGATCAACCAGCTTCCGCCGTTCTCGGCCCGCGACATCGGGCTGGGGGTGAACCCCGAGGCGGCCGTCGATTGCCTGCCGGGCATCGCGTCTTACGTCGGGGCCGACATCACAGCGGGTGTGGTCAGCTCGGGGATGTGCGGGGTGCAGGACCAGCTCACTCTGTTCGTCGACATCGGCACCAATGGCGAGATCGTGCTGGGCGATTGCAGTTGGCTGATCTCGTGTGCCTGCTCGGCCGGCCCGGCGTTCGAGGGTGCGGGCGTGGTGCATGGGATGCGCGCTACCGCCGGCGCCATCGAAGAGGTGTGGGTCAACCCGGAGAATCACGAGGTCACGTACCGCGTCATCGGCGAGGAGAAGCCGCGCGGCATCTGCGGTTCGGGCCTGATCGGCTTGATTGCAGAGATGTTCGTCGCCGGCGTGATCGACAAGAGCGGCAACATCGACCTGACGTTGCCCACGCCGCGCGTGCGCCAGGGCGGTCACGGCCCCGAGTACGTGGTGGCCTGGGCCAGCGAGGCGGCGTTCGGTGAGGACATTGCCATCACTGCGGTCGACATCGACAACCTGATGCGGGCCAAGGCGGCGATTTACGCCGGATTCTCGGTCTTGGCGCGCAGTGTAGGGCTGACGTTGGCCGACGTGGGGCAGGTGCTGATCGGTGGGGCCTTCGGCCAGTACATCAACGTCGAGAAAGGGGTGCAGGTGGGCCTGCTGCCCGACAAGCCCTTCGACAACTTCCACTTTCTGGGCAACACGTCTGTGCGCGGGTCGTACGTGGCGCTCTTGTCGCGCGAGATGCGCCAGCGTGTGGACGAAATCGGGCAGATGATGACCTATCTCGAACTCTCCGCCGACAACTCCTTCTTCGACGAATTCAACGCGGCGATGTTCCTGCCGCATACAGACGAGATGCAGTTCCCGTCGGTGGCTGCTTTGAAAAAGTAGAGGGATCCTTTGACGAAGACGATTGCGTTAGCCGGGAAGGGCGGCACGGGCAAGACGACGATTTCGGCCTGCCTGATCCGCTACTTGTTGGAAGAAAAGGGTGGGGCGGTCCTCGCTATCGACGCCGATCCGGCCACCAACCTCAACCTGGTGCTGGGGATGGAGGTCGAGCAGACGATCGGCGACATTCGCGAGGATATGCTCGATATGGTGCATTCCAGTGGTGCGCTGGCCGGTTCGATGCCCGGTGGGATGAGCAAGCAGGATTATCTCGACTACCAGGTGCAGATGTCTCTGGTGGAGGGGAATCGCGTGGACCTGCTGGTGATGGGCCGCCCGGAGGGGCCGGGGTGCTACTGCGCCGCAAATCAGATGCTGCGTGTGATTGTCGACCGGCTGAACAAGCAGTACGATTACGTGGTGGTCGACAACGAGGCCGGTATGGAGCACCTCAGCCGCCGCACGACGCGGGACGTCGATGTGCTGTTGTTGGTCACCGACCCCACCCAGCGCGGTGTCATCACAGCCCAACGTATGGCCGAAATGGTGCCCGGGCTGGAGATTGGCGTGGGGAGCGTCTATCTGATCGTCAATCGGCTGCGCGGCGAGATGCCCCCGTCGCTGGCCGCGGCGATTGAATCGACCGGGTTGAATCTGGTTGCCACGGTGCCCGAGGACCCCGCTATGGCGGAGTTCGAGTTCACGGGCCGGCCGTTGATCGAGCTGCCTCTGGAGACGGACGTTTACCAGGCTGTTCGTCAGATAGCCGAGAAGATTTTGTCGTAATTCGATTTTCCCGAAGACTCTCAGCTTTCGGGAAGATCGCCATCACGTGTAAGGAGGAATTCGAATGTATATTATCGCTGAAAATATTCACATCATCTCGCCCAAGGTCAAGCAGGCCATCGCCGATCGGGACGAAGCGTTTTTCCAGGATTTGGTGGTGCGCATGGTGGATGCAGGTTCGAACGCCATCGATTTGAACATTGGCCCGCAAAAGAAATTCGGGCACGAGCTGCTGCCCTGGCTGGTCAAGGTCGTCGAACAGGTCACCGACCTGCCGTTGGTGTTCGACACGACGAACCTGGCTGCCATCGAGGCGGCCTGCCAGGTCGTCAGCAAGGCCCAGCCGATCATCAACTCCACCGACGCGCGCGCGGAACGGTTGGAGACGGTACCGGCGGTCGCTAAGAAGTACAATACGCGTATGGTCGCGCTGACGATGGCCGAGGGAATGATCCCGGTCGGGGCCGACGAGCGGGTCGGCATTGCACTGGAGCGGCTGATTCCCTACATGTTGGAGATCGACTTCCCTATCACCGACCTGATCATTGACCCGTTGGTGCTGACGGTCTCCGGCTGTCAAGAGTACTGCCCGGAGTGCATCGAGGCCGTGCGTATGCTCAAGTTCGCCTGGGACCCGCCCCCCCTATCTAACGGTGGCCTGTCCAACGTCTCCAACGCCGTGCCGAACGAGATGCGCCCGTTGTTGAACCGCACCTACCAGGTGATGCTGATGGGCGCGGGCATCGACATCATCATCGCCGACCCGTTCGATAAGGATTTGATGGAGTGGATCCGCGTCGTTGAACAGCGCGACGAGTCTACCCCGCTCAACAAGCTGCTGGTCAAGCTGCACGACCGGGTCGAGGCGATGGAGGAACTCCAGCCTTCTGATGTGGACATGAACGATCCCATGCAGGCCGACATTTGGAAGACGGTGCAGGTTTTGCTCAACAAGATCATCTACACCGACTCCTACCTGCGCATCTAATGGCCGATCCGGACACGGATTAACACGGATTCTCACAGATCGTGTCAAATCGGTGTTAATCTGTGTCCCTCTTTCTTGCATCCTGCATCTTGATAGGACGTGAACTATGACAGCACAATTACTCGACGGAAACGCAGTGTCGGCGGCGATCCGCGCAGAGGTCGCGGACGAGGCCGCCCAGCTCAAAGCCACCCACGGCATCGTGCCGGGCCTGGCCACGGTCTTGGTGGGGGAGGACCCCGCCTCGATGACCTACGTGGAGATGAAGCAGGAGCAGTGCCGTAAGGCAGGTATGAGCGCCTTCGAGCGTGTGCTGCCCGAGGATGTCACGCAGGAGGGCTTGGAAGCGGCCATCGCCGAGCTGAACGCCGATCCCAACGTGCACGGCATCCTGGTGCAACTCCCTCTGCCGGATCACCTGGACGAGGACCGCACCCTGGCAGCGATCGCGCTGGACAAGGATGTGGACGGCTTCCATCCGACCAACGTCGCCAAACTGGCGCTGCAAGACGTCGAACCGGCGTTCGCGCCGTGTATGCCGTTGGGCGGCATCGAGCTGCTGGACCGGTACGGGGTAGAGATCCACGGCAAGCACGCGGTGGTGCTGGGGCCGAGCAACATCGTCGGCCTGCCACTGGCGCTCCTGCTGATGAACCGTGGGGCGACGCTCACCGTGTGCCACGCGCATACGGCGGATTTGCCGCTCCTCGTGCGCCTGGGCGATATCGTCGTGGCGGCCATCGACGAGCCGCGTATGGTGAAGGCCGACTGGGTCAAGCCCGGCGCGGCGGTGATCGACGTGGGTTGGAGCCGGGTGAAGGACGAGACGGCGAAGAAGGGCTTCCGCGTCGTGGGCAACGTCGATTTCGACGCGGTGCAGGAGGTGGCGGGCTACATCACCCCCGTCCCCGGCGGCACCGGCCCGATGACGATTGCCATGCTGCTCAAAAACACGCTGCTTTCGGCTAAGCGCCACGCGGGGATTGAGTAGCGGATACTGTAGGGTGGCTTGCAGAGCCGCCGTGGCTGGCGGGCAAGAAGCCCGTCCTACTGAGGAGAATTATGCGAGAGATCATCTCGGCCAGTCGGATTCATAGCGACCTGGTCCGCAACGTCGAAGAGATCAGCGGAGAACATCTGTTGGCCTGTAACCAGTGCGGCAAGTGCAGCGCCGGTTGCCCGGTGGCCTCCGTGATGGATATGCTTCCCAGCCAGGTCATCCGTATGGCTCAACTGGGGATGGAAGACGTGTTGGAGAGCAACACGATCTGGATCTGCGCCTCGTGTCTGACCTGCGTCACGCGCTGCCCCAAGGGCGTCAATCTGCCAAGGATGATGGAGGCGCTGCGCGAGGTCTCTCTTCGCTCCGGGGTGACGAAACTGGACTTGGACAGCCTGCCGCCGGAGTTGGTGCGCGAACTGCCCCAACTGGCGATCGTCGGCGGGTTTAGAAAATACATGAAGTGACCCTCTGGGAGGTGTCGATGGGCGTTCCCTATTATCCGGGATGCACGCTGTCTACGAACGCGAAGGGATACGACCGCTCGGGCCGGGCAGTGGCCGCCGCGCTGGGGATGGAGCTGGTCGAGTTGCCGGAATGGCAGTGCTGCGGGGCGACGTTCCCTCTGGCTACTGACAACTCGTTGGCGCTCATTGCCCCCACGCGCATCCTCTACCAGGCGGAGCAGCAAGGCGACCGGGTAGCCGCGCTCTGCGCGATCTGCTACCACGTCCTCAAACGCACCCAGACGACCCTGGCGCGTGACACGGAGATGCACGACCGCATCAACTGGTTCACCGAACAGGATTACCAGGGCCGGGTGACGGTCTCGCACCTGTTGGAAATTCTGCGCGACGACGTGGGCTGGGAGGCGCTGGCGCAGAAGGTCGTGCGTCCACTGACCGGGCTGCGCGCCGCGCCGTACTACGGCTGCCTCCTGCTGCGCCCCTACGATGAAATCGGCATGGATGATCCCGAGAACCCCTCCATCCTGCACGACCTGCTGCGCGCCTTGGGTGCGGAGGTGGTCGACTTCCCGTACAACATCGAGTGCTGCGGCTCCTACCTGACGGTGAAGGAACCGGGCATCTCCGAGAACCTCTCTCAGGACATCGTTGCGTCTGCGCGCGACCATCAGGCCCAGGTCATCGTCACCGCCTGCCCGCTGTGTCAATTCAACCTGGAGTACCCGCAGCGCGAGAAGGCGTCCGGCCGTACCGGCGACGAGATCCCCGTGGTCTATTTCACCCAGTTGATGGCCGTGGCGTTGGGGCTGCCGGAGGAAGAGTGGGGCATGGAGACGGGGCACTTTGTGGATCCGCGACCTTTGTTCAATGGCAAATGATCAAATGACAAAGGACAACAAAGAAGAGACTATGACGTTCAAGCTGTTCATTCCGGGGCCGTGCGCCGTACACGAAGACGTGTTGGAGGCGATGGCGCACCCGGTCTACCGCCACTACGGAGCGGAATGGCTGGAGATCTTCAACGAGACGATTGGCCTTCTCAAGCAGGTCTTCCAGACGCAGAACGACGTGTTCATCATTCCGGGGACGGGTTCCGCCGCGCTCGATATGGCCTTCGGGAGCATGTTTGCGGGCGGCGAGACGGTCGTCATCGGTGACAACGGCTTCTTCGGCGCGCGGCTGCGCGAGATTGCCGAGGCGTATGGCCTGCGAACCGTTCTTTTTACCGCGCCTCACGGCCAGCCGCTCGACCCGGACGACCTGCGGGCGGTGTTGGCGCAGGAACCGGACGCGCGCGCCGTGGCGGTGGTGTACCACGAGACCGGCACGACCGTGCTCAACCCGGTCGAAGAGCTGGCGCAGGCCGCACACGCGGCCGGGCTGCCGATTATCGTGGACGCGATCTCCGCGCTGGGCGGCGTCTCCCTGCCCGTCGACGCGTGGGGCATTGACGTGTGTGTCTCGGTGGCGAACAAGTGCCTGGAATGCCCGCCGGGCTTGGGTTTCATCTCCGTCGGGCCACGGGCGTGGGAGTGCGTAGACCGCAACGCTACCCAGACCCACGGCTGGTACTTGAACTTGCGCGTCTGGCGCGACTTCGCTGAGAAGTGGGCCTCCTGGCACCCGTATCCGGTCACCTTGCCTACGAACAACATTCTTGGGCTGCGGGTGAGCCTGCGCCGCATCATGAGCCGGGGCCTCCAGACCCACGTCGAGCGGTTTGCCCGCGCCTCGCGCGCGGTGCGGCGGAGTTTCGCGGCTATGGGCTTCGAGATGCTGGTCGAAGGAGTGGCGGCCTCGCCGATTGCCACAGCCATCAAGGCCCGGCCCGAGTTCACGGTCGACGCGTTGAGCCAGTACCTGTCTGACGAGCACGCCATTCTCATCTCCGGCGGATTGGGGCAGCTACACGGCAAGGTCTTTCGCATCGGCCATATGGGTCTGGCCGCCGAAGCGCCCTATCTGGAGGCGTTGTTCCTGGCTGTGGCCGCGTTCATGCGCGAACAAGGCTTCGACGTCTCCGACGAAACGGCCCTGTCTGGGCTGGCGGAGGTGATATGAGCCGCATTGGAGTGTTCGTCTGTCACTGCGGTATCAATATCTCCAGCACGGTCGACGTCGAGCACGTGGCCGAGGCGGTTGCCCAGGACCCGAGCGTGGTCTTCTCCACCGATTACAAGTATATGTGCTCCGATCCGGGCCAGCAGTTGATCAAGGATGCCATCGCCGAGCACGGATTGGACGGCGTGGTCGTGGCGGCGTGTTCCCCGGCCATGCACGAGAAGACCTTCCGGCAGACGGTCTCTGCCGCGGGGATCAACGCTTACCGCTGCGAGAGCGCCAACATCCGTGAGCAGTGTTCGTGGGTGCACGAAAAGGATCGGGAGCGCGCCACGGAGAAAGCGGTCGAAATCACGCGCACGGTCGTGGAGAAGGTGCGGCAGGACGAGGAACTGACGCCCTCGCAGTTCTCCATCACCCGCCGGGCGCTGGTGATCGGCGGCGGGGTCGCCGGTTTGGAGGCGGCGCTGGACGTCGCCGACGCAGGCTACCCGGTGCTGCTGGTCGAGCGGGAGGATCACTTGGGCGGGAAGATGGCCCGCCTCTCCGGAACTTATCTGAACTTCGACGCAGCACCGCAACTCCTGTCGGAAAAAATCCAGCGGGTGCTGGATCACTCCAATATTGAGGTGTTGTTGAACACGCAGGTCTCTGTGTTGGAAGGCTACGTGGGCAACTTCAAGGTCGAGATGAGCGACGCGCGCGTCTACGAGGTGGGCGCGATCATCGTGGCGACCGGGTGGGACCCGTACCCGCTGCATCGGCTGCCCGAGTACGGCGGGGGCCGGCTGCCCGACGTGGTGGACGGCTTGACGTTCGAGGCGATGCTCAAGCCCGGTGGCGAGCTGCGCCGCCCCTCCGACGGGCGCGTTCCGCGCGAAGTGGTCTTTGTCCAATGCGCCGGTTCGCGTGACCCTGAGCACGGCGTTTCGTACTGCTCTAAGATTTGCTGTATGTACGTCCCGAAGCAGGCGATGATGTTCAAGGAGCGCGTGCCGGATGGGCAGACGTACGTTTTCTACATCGACATCCGCTCGGGGGGCAAAGGGTACGACGAGTTCGTCCAGCAGGCCATGGAGGCGTACGACGTCCTCTACCTGCGCGGCAAGGTGAGCAAGATTTTCCAGCGCGGCGATCGCACCGTGGTGTGGGGCGTCGACACGCTGGTGGGCCGCCCGGTGGAGGTGGAGGCGGATCTGGTAGTGTTGGCGACGCCGATGCTGCCGTCGGTGGAGGCCCCCGAGCTGGCGCGCGCGCTCCACATCAGCGTCGATGGCTACGGCTTTTACAGCGAAGCCCATCCCAAGCTGCGCCCGGTGGAGAGCCTGACCGCCGGC
>JAFGOJ010000022.1 GCA_016926575.1 Anaerolineae bacterium
GGCGCGCGAAAGGTTCTGCTCCACCTGCGCCGGGCCGCGCATCAGCCGCTCTTCCTCACGGTCCGCCGCGGTGAATTGGAACTGTCCCAGGAACCCGCGCATGGTGCGGTGAGCGATGTGCGCTTCCCAAGCCGCCACGGCCCGGTCGTAGTAGGCCATCAACGCCTGCGTCGCGCCCTCGACCGGCAGGCTCCGGAAGAGCTCCGTCAGCATGTCCTCGAACCCGGCAGCGAGCTGTTGGCGCGCCGCTGCCAGGTGCGGCTCCTGCTCCCGCTTCGACGAGGTGCGGGTGGCCAGAGCGCTCAACGACTCGAACACCTCGGAGAGCGTCGCGTCGATCTGCTGCTCCAGCGTCGTTCGCAGCGCCGCGCTGTCCGTGCTGCCCACCAGCGCGTCCAGGTAGTCCGACACCCGCGTGCGGTAGGTGGCGGCGCACTCGGCCACGGTCACCGAACTGTCCATATTGACCAGCGTGCGCGTCTGGAAGCCCAACGCCTCCTGGTTGACGGCGTGCTGGTTTTGGATTGTGTACCATTGGGCGTGTTTGTTGCCCGCGTACACGAAATCGACCGGCGGCATCAAGGGGATGCGTGCCGCCACCGAGCGGATGAACAACTGCACGTGACGCTGGGCCGCAATGGCCTGCTCGGCCAGTATCTCCAACTCCTCCTGGAGCACCTCCGCGTCTTCGATCAGTGCCAGCTGCTCCTGCAACGGCTGGTTCGCCGCGTCGTCCGGCGCGAGCGCCGGCAGCAGCCCTTGCAGCCGCCGCATGACGCCCGGCGCGTTGACTGCGCCCTCGTCGACCTCCAGGTTGCTGTAGTCGGCGATGGCCGAGGTGATCTCGCCGCGGAACCACGCCTCGGGCTCGGCCAGGAACTGCCCGGCCAGCCGGTCGATCTCCTGCTCGAAATACTCGCGGATGTGTTCCCGCAGGTCGGCCAGGCTGCCGCTCAGGATGGCGCGCCGCTCCTCGTAGATCAGCTCCCGCTGGCGGCTGACCACTTCGTCGTACTCCACCAGGTGCTTGCGCATATCGAAGTAGTAGCCTTCCAGCCGCCGCTGCGCCGATTCGACGGCGCGGGTGAGCACTTTCGCCTCCAGGGGGATGTCGCCCTCGTCGCTGAAGCGCTCCATCAGCCCAGACACCATGTCGCTGGCGAAGCGGCGCATCAGCTCGTCTTCCAGCGACAGGTAGAAGCGCGAGGTGCCCGGGTCACCCTGGCGTGCGGCGCGCCCGCGGAACTGGTCGTCGATGCGCCGCGCCTCGTACCGCTCCGTGCCGACGATGTGGATGCCGCCCAGCGCCCACACCTGGCGGCGCTTCTCGGCCCACTCCTTCTGGATGTCGAGTACGCCCTGCAGCAGTTCCGGCCCCAGGTCGGGCGTCTCTGCCGCGATCTTCCGCGCCGCGTCGACCCGCCCGGCCAGCGCATCGCGCACCAGCGCCATGCGCGCGTTGTAGTGCCGGTTGAAGAGCTCCCCGGCCAGGAACGCCACCGTCCGGCGGCGGTAGTCCCCCAGGTCTTGCAGCCATTTGACGATCCAATCGATCTGCTCCGGCGGCAGGTGCATCCGCTCCGCCTGCTCGCGGGCCGTGAGCAACCGCCCGCGGCGGACGGCGTTGACCATTGTGCGCACCGCCTGGGCGTACGCCTCCCGGTCGAGCTGGCCCTCGGACGCGCCGAATGCCCCCAGCACCTCGGGCACGATCACCGGCACGATGCCGCGCTGGTCGACCGCCTCGGCGCGCTGGGCGAAGGTGCGGTGCACCTGCTCGGCCCAGATAAGGGTCTCTTGGGTGAGGGCGGTTCCTTTTTTAGCCACGAGCTGTTGGGCCTCGGAGGCCTTGCCCTCGACCACGAGTTGGACGAGCGCGGCGACGTCGCTCAGGGTGAAGCATCGCTCATTGACATAGCGCGCGGCCAGCCCCTCAGGGTTGCCGCCCAGCAGGATGTCGGTGCCGCGACCCGCCATGCTGGTCGCCACCGTCACCGCCCCGGGTTGCCCGGCCTGGGCGATGATCAGTGCCTCTTCTGTGTGCCGCTTGGCGTTGAGGACGGCGTGCTCGATGCGCGCACGGCTGAGCAGTTGGTGGAGCTGCTCGGATTTCTCGATCGACGTCGTGCCGACCAGCACCGGGCGGCCGGCGGCCTGCATCGCTTTGACCTCTTCCACCACAGCGCGCAGCTTGCCCTCTTCGCGGGCGTAAATCATGTCCGAAAAATCGACCCGCTCGAAGTAGGGCTGGTCACCGTTGCTGCCACGGTAGACGGTTACCCCCGTCTTGAGGTGACGCGGGTCGAGGCCGGCGAAGGCCACCGTGCCGACAGCGCTCAGCGACTGCTCGGCAGCTTCCAGATCGCCGAACTCGGCCCGGTAAGAGACGTTCGTGGGCAGGCTGACGACGTCCAGGTCGTAAATCTGGCGGAACTCCTCGCTCTCCGTGGCCGCCGTGCCGGTCATGCCGGCCAGTTTCTCGTACAGGCGGAAGTACTTTTGGATGGTGATGGTGGCGATCGTGACCGTCTCGCGGCGGACGTGCACCTTTTCCTTTGTTTCGATGGCCTGGTGCAGCCCTTCGGAATAGCGCCGGCCGGGCATCAGGCGGCCGGTGCGGCTGTCGACCAGCACCACTTCTGCGGCCTCGGTCACCACGTAATCGACGTCGCGGCGGAAGACGTGTTGTGCCTTGAGGGCGTTCTCCAGGAAGTGTACCAGGTCGAAATATTGCGGGTCGTAGATGCTGGCCTCGTCCGCGATCTCTTTGACCTGGCGCAGGTCGCGTTCGACGCGTTCGATGCCGTGTTCGGTGAGGTAGATGGAGCGGGTCTTCTCGTCCAGGTCGAAGTCACCGTTGGGCGGCTGGTCTTCGCCGGCCGTATTGCGCTTCAGGCGGGCGGCGATGGTGTTGAAGAGCGCGTACTTATCGATGCGGCGCTCGGTGGGGCCGGAGATGATCAACGGCGTGCGCGCTTCGTCGATCAGGATATTGTCCACCTCGTCGATGATGGCGAAGTGGAGCGGTCGCTGGACGCAGCTTTCGAGTTCCAGCGAGGTGTTATCGCGCAAATAGTCGAAGCCGAACTCGTTGCTGGTGCCGTAGGTGATGTCGGCGCGGTAGGCGTCCTGCCGGGGGGCGGGCCGCCAGTGCACCAGGCGCTCGTCCTCCAGGTGGCTGGTCGGGTCGACGTAGCTGGATTCGTAGACGCCGGAGAATTGGGGAATCACCAGGCCGACGCTCATCCCCAGCGCTTCGTAGAGCGGCCCCATCCAGCCGCCGTCGCGGCGGGCCAGGTAGTCGTTGACCGTCACCAGGTGGGCGCCTTTGCCGGTGAGCGCGTTGAGGTAGAGCGGCAGGGTGGCGACGAGGGTTTTGCCCTCGCCGGTCTTCATTTCTGCGATCTTGCCCTGGTGGAGGATCATCCCACCGATCAACTGCACGTCGTAGGGGCGCATGCCAATCGTGCGCCGGGCGGCCTCGCGCACGGCGGCGAACGCTTCCGGGAGCAACTCGTCGAGCGTTTCTCCTTCGGCCAGGCGGCGGCGGAACGCTTCGGTCTGGTGGTGCAGCGCGTCGTCGGGCAGGGCGCGGTACGTCGATTCGAGGGCGTTGACGTCCTGGACGACGTTCTGCATCCGGTCGATTTCGCGCGAATTGGCGTCTTTGAAGAGCCTGCCGACGAGCTTTTTCAATCCTGTTGCCATTAGTGCGTATTATACCACAAGTCGTGTTTGTTTAGGAATTGCGAAGTGCGAAGTGCGAATTAGGAATTAGGAATTGCAATTCGTATTTCACAACCCCCGTGTCCACTCTTCCCGTTGCGCGTCTACGACGTCTGTGCGTGCTTCGTCCAACCGGTAGGGAACCAGCGGTTCCAGGTGCGGGCCGGCGGGGGGCCACACGCGATGGAGGCTCTCGACGGTGCGGACGATGTCACGCACGCTCTGGGCTGTGGGGTGGTTGCGGAAGAAGAGGTTGTACTGCGTGCGGTGGCAGGCAGCAGCGGCGGCTTTGGCCTCCAGCCAGGGGCGGACGTCGGCCACGATGTGGGCCGGGTCGTCGGTGTTGAAGATGCGGTCTTGCAGGCCGGGCACCGCCGCGCCGAAGGTGTAGAGGTGAGGCGCGCCGCCCGTTTCGCGCAGCGCGGTGTGGGCTTTCAGCACGGCTCGGTGCGTCAGAACGTGGGCCGGGTGGCCGTACTCCCCCTGCGATCCGTGGGTCAGCAGCAGTGTGGGTTGGACGGCCTCGATGGCGCGCCCAATCTGGGCGACCAGCTCGTCGAAGTGGTCGGTGTAGGGGTAAAGGGTGTCGTTCTCGCCCACGGCCGGGTCGATGTAGCCCATGAATTGAAGGGACGCCGCGCCCAGCGCGTGCGCGGCGCAGCGCATCTCCTCTTCGCGCACGTGGCCCAATTGCTCTCCGGTGA
Source organism: Anaerolineae bacterium (assembly GCA_016926575.1). GTDB lineage: Bacteria > Chloroflexota > Anaerolineae > B4-G1 > DUEL01 > JAFGOJ01. The sequence continues at coordinate 4,431 of JAFGOJ010000022.1, forward strand.
TGGGTGGAGGATCGCCGGACTCGCCGCCTTCACCGCGGGTGGCGCACAGGATGTGCAGCTCCACGCCTTGCCGGGCCAGCATGTGCATGATGCCGCCGGCGAAGAGCGTCTCGTCGTCGGGGTGGGCGACGATGCAGAGCAGGCGCATCACACATCGGCCTCGACCAAGGCGCGCATCGCATACGTCACGCGGCGGGGGGGCGCGGTGAGCAGTTCCATCTCTTCCCACTGCCGGGCGATCTGGCTCAACCGCCGCCGCGAGATGCGCGTGTTGAAAGCGTCGTACAGCCTGGCAACGGTGAAATGCCCGTCCAACTGTTCCAGTGCATACACGACCATCTCCTGCTCCAGTTGGTCGAGGATGGGGAACGTGGCGGGCGAAGTGACGCGTGGATTGAGGATCGCGGCGCTCAACATCTCCAGCCATTCGACCACATCGGCGATCAGGTGGCCCATGTTGAAATAGAGCCGGTTGGCCCACTCGGCGATTCCTTTCAGGTCGTGGATGTAGGGTGGGGAGGTGGGCGATGTGGCGTACGTGACGAAGGGAAAATCGGCGCTGTTGAACATCCCGGCGCGCGGGTTGGCGGCCTGGGCGCGGATCGTGTCCCAACGTTCCTCGGTGACCGTGTAGTCCAGCCGCATCGTCACCAGCGTCCCGCCGGGCAGCCGCCAATACCAGGCCGTGCCGAGCCGTCCTACGTAGCCGGGAACCTGGTCGGCAATGCTCTCGAAGATGCGGTTGGCCAGGTTAAGGGATTGGAATGAAGGATAGAACAGCGGCATAAGGCCTCCCTTTACATAGACCACCTTCCCGGAAGCTGTGCAGCTTCCGGGAAGGTGAAAGCCGAAAGGTGACCGGCGGTTACTCGCCCGCCTGCCACTTGGCGGCGGTGATCATGTTGCGCATCAGCATCGCGTTGGTCATTGGGCCGGTGCCGCCGGGGACGGGGTTGATCGCGCCTGCGATCTCCGAGATGGGCTCGAAGTCCGCGTCGCCGACCCACTTTTCGCCCAGCTTGGCGAAGCCGAAGTCGAGCACCGTAGCGCCCGGCTTGACCATGTCGGCCTTGATCAGGTGCGCCACGCCGGTGACGCTGGCGATGATGTCGGCCTGCTGGGTGTAATCGGAAAGCGGCTTGGTCTTCATGTCGCACACGGTCACGGTGGCCCAGTTCTGGATCAGCAAGAAAGCCAACGGCTTGCCGATCAGGTTGCTGGCGCCGACGATGACGGCGTGCTTGCCGGCGATTTCGACGTCGTAGCTCTTCAGTAGTTCCAGGCCGCCGAGCGGGGTGGCCGGCACCAAGTACGGGCCGACGTCGATGGGCCGGTCGACGAACGTGAACTGGGCCAGGCGACCGGCGTTGATCGGGTGGGCGCCGTCGATGTCCTTGAGCGGATTCAGCACATCGATCAGCGGCAGGGGTTCGACGCCTGCGGGCAGCGGGCGCTGAATGATGATGCCGTGCACGGTCTTATCTGCACTGAGCTGCTCGACCAGCGCGACCATTTCGGCCTGCGTCGTGTCTGCCGGGCGGGTGTGGGATTGGAACGCGATGCCGCAGCCGTTGCACGTCCGCTCGATCATGCCCGCGTAACTGACCGAGGCCGGGTCGTCGCCACCGCGCACCAGGGCCAGCGTCGGGGGCAGGCCCCATGTCTCCTGGAACGCGCCGGCCTGCTCCTTGACCTCGCTCAACATCGACTTAGAAATAGACCGTCCATCCAAAATCTTCGCTGACATTTACATCTCCTTATATGAACTAAATAGCGACAACGCACGCAACGTCTCATGATACCATAGCAGTTTGTGCTTGCCAAATGCCACCTGCTACTGGGGCGCATTTGCTCCCTATCTTCTCAAAAAGTGGGGGTGGGGGTTTTGCGGGCGGCGAAGCCGCCCGCAAAACCCCCATTTCCAGGTCGAAATTGACTTGCATCTTGATGGGGATACCTTATAATCGTGCTGGTATGGTTCCGCTACGAATTCTCTTGGTAGACGATCATATTCTGTTCCGCAAGGGCCTGGCCCGGCTGCTGGACGCCCAGCCCGATTTCGAGGTGGTGGGCGAGGCCGAGAACGGCTACGAGGCCGTGGCTCAGGCCCGCGCGCTGCGCCCCGACGTGGTGCTCATGGATCTGAAGATGCCGGACTGCGACGGGTTGGAAGCGACGCGGCAGATCAAACGCGACCTCCCTTCGATCCAGGTCGTCATGCTGACCGTGTCGGACGATGACCAGGACCTGTTCACCGCCATTCGCTGCGGGGTGGATGGGTATCTGGTGAAGGATTTGCGCCCGGAGGGCTTGTTCCAGGA
>JAFGOJ010000023.1 GCA_016926575.1 Anaerolineae bacterium
CACGTCGACGCCCAGGAAATACGCCCCCTGCTCCACCGGCAGGCCATCCACGAACACGCGCCCGCCCACCTCGGGCACCGCAGCGAACGCAACCTGCGCCATCCCCTCTAGCCCCAGCGCCGCCGCCACCTGCGCCTGCACCGCCGCGTGCCGCTGCCCGGTCAGCGCCTCCAAGGCCGCCACGTTCCGCTCCCAAGCGGTGGGCGCGCTCCAGCGCCCCTCCTCGTAGCCGATGTCGGGCCGCAGCGCCGCCGCCAGCCGCTCCACGCGCGCCGCCATCGCTTCCGGTGCCAGCGTCGTGTTCAGCAGCGCCGCCGCCCGGCGCGCAAAATCGTCCCGGTAGCCCGAGTTCTCCAACAGCTTGTGCAGCAGAAACGCCACGTCCTCAGGATCGTCATCCGCCAGCATCGTCTCGGGCGAGCCGTCCGGCGTCCACGCCCGCTGCCAATCGCCATACAGCCACGACCAGCGCCCGCCACCCTGCGGCCGTACGGCGCTGAAGCGGTTCGCCGGAAAGCCGAAATACGCCTGGAGAATGGCATAATCGGTGAAGTCGTCCACGTCGACCTGCGCCGCGAGCGTGGCGAAGTTGGCCGCGTCGCTTACGTCGTGGGTCGCCAGCCACGCCATCAACCGCTCCCAGTCCGCCGCGTCCCCCTCCTCGAAGTCGCCACCGCGAATCAGGTCGGCCGAACGCAGGCCCAGGTTGTCTTCGAGGTAGAACCGGTCGATGCGCTCGCCCAGCCGGTAGATGCCCCACGATTCCCCGTTCAGGAACAACAGCACGAAGCGCCCCTGCGTCACCCGCCCGCCCACCTCGGCAGCGACCTCGGACAGCAACTGCTCCTCCAGCAACGTCCACCGGCCCGAGCGGTCGCCCGCCAGGAGCAGGAGCCGCTTATACGACGGGTCATCCTGATCCGGGTGGTCGGGGAAAATGGGGAAAGCCAATCGCGCCGCGCCGTACTCGGCGCGGAAATAGAGCCGCAGCGACTGTTTGGGCGCGTCGAAGGGCTCGCTGCCGTCGACGCGCAGGCCGGCCGGCAGCGCCACCACCTGATCGCCGTCGATGTAGGTGACGTGAACCGCGCGCTCCCACGCCTGGCCGCGCTGCCACGTGTTCGCCAGCAGCCCGCGCGCCGGGTCCCACAGGTCCAACGGATCGGCGATGATGGAGAGGATCGGCAGGGTGTGGCCGAGGCCCACCGCGTACGAGGCATCCACCACCGGGCCGGCCACGCCGCCGACCACCTCCCGCGCCCGTACCACCGTCACCGCCGGCGCGCCGGCATCGAGCAGCACGGGGCGCTCGTAGACGGTGCCCACGGTGACCGTGGGCACGTGTCCGCCCGTGGCAAAGACCACCGTCCCGCCGCGCGACGCGGGTGCCATCTCCAGCGCCACACTCTGCGCGTAGCTCCCACCGGGCGGGGAAAGAGAGGGCAGCGCCGGCACGCCCGCCGACGGCCAGGTCAGTGTGCCATGCTCCAGCGCGCCAGCCAGCCACAGCGCGGCAGCCAGCGCCGCGACGAGCACGGCCAACACCGTCAGCGAGTGGCGTTCCAATCGCTTCATCGCACCTGCACCCGCATCAAGATCGTATACCCGTCCCCAACCGGCCCGCCGCTCACGGGCAGCCGCACCCCCGTCTGCGGGTCGTACAGGCCCACGGTAAGCGCATAGTCGCCGCGCGGCACCGCCGGGTCGATCTCCAGCACGTGCTCGTCGCGGATGAACGTGCCGGGCTCCCACAGCGTCGTGGGGAGCGTCCACCCCACCGGCACGCTGTCGTCCTGGGCCAATGGCAGGCCGTCGGGACCCAACACGTGGACGAAGACCTTGTAATCGCGCGCGATGGTCGCCAGAGGATGCCAGTACAGCGCCACCCGCAGCGACTCCCCCGGCGCGACGCGGGCCGGGGCGTCGTATCCCACCAGAGCGATCGCATCGCCAAAGGCCACACTGAGCAAAACCTCGGGCGCGGGCGGCGAGGTCGTGACGAGCGGCGGGCGCGCCAACGACGCGACAGCCCCCACGCTCGCGGTGCTGCCGTTGGGGCGCACGAAGGCCGCCTCCAACGCATAATCGCCCACCGGCAGCGTGAGGGGCAGCGCCAGCGCGTGCTGGCTGGTGTAGCGCTCGCCCACGTTCCACAGGTCCGTCGCCAGGCCGCCGGGGGCCGTGTCCTCCAGCGCCGTCCACACCGTCCCCGCGCCGTCGCGCAGTTGGATCCGCAGGGTCAGCGGCTCGGCGATGGGAGTCTCGGCGCGCCAGATCGACGTCACGTGGAGTGGCGCGCCCGGTACGAGGCGCGGCTCGGCCACGCGGTAAGCATCCAACACGACCCGCCCCACCGTCTCGACATCGACCACTGCCGTCACGCTGACCGTCTGCCCCGCGTCGAAGGGCGTGGGGTGGTAGCGAAACAGCGTCAGCGGTGCAGCGGCGTCGTAGACAGAAGGCAGATAGTAAACCGGTGCGTAGCGCGCCTGGAACCAGGGCTGGCGCTGCACGCCCTGCCAACCCACGCTGTTCAGGGTCAGGCAGACGTCCGGGCGGGCACGATCGAGCGCGTCGAGCAGCGCCGTGGTTCCCGCCGCAGACGACAGGCTGAGCGTGGGCCGGTCGGCCAGGTAGCCCAGGAGGCCCGGCCGCTCCGTGGCGACGGTCTCATCGGGCAGCGTATTCTCCTGGAGCCAGCGCGCGGCGTCGTGGTACAAGGCGATGCGGTCGACCGGGCGCAGTGTCCACGCCCGTGCCAGGGCAACGCCCTGCCCCACGGCCAGCGCCGCCACGCCCAGAACGACGGTCGCCTGCCACAGCGCCCGCCGCGCGCCGTCGAGCCCCACCAACGAGCGGAGGTGAACAACGAGAGAGGTCACACCTCCCGCAACGAGCACTTGGAGCGCGGCCAGAACCAGCGCCGTGCCGCGCACGTCGCCCCACCACCCGGAGAGAAGCCCGGCGAATGCGTACCCGGCCGCGCCCAAGACCACCGCCAGCAGCGAGGTGCGGCTCCAATGCGCGGCCAGAAGCGCGGCCCCGCCCACTGCCCCCAACAGCACCCCGGTCTCCAGCCCCAGCGCGTCCGGTTGGAGCGGATGAAGCGCCAGCAGCAACGCGGCGGCGGCGGCGAAGGCCGGCCGGTCGAGCGTGCGCCCGACGGCAAACCACGCCGCCACGGCCCCGCTCCAGCCCAGCACGCTCAAGGCCGCGCCAACGAGGGGCAGCGGCAGGCCCAAGCGGGCCGCCGGCACCAGCAGCACAGCCGTCAAGGGGAGGCGCACCACCTCGCCTGCGGCAGCGGCGCGCGCAGATTGAAAGCCGCGGTAGGCAGCGTCGGCGGTGACGCCGCCCCAGAGGAGGGCGATGGCAAGAGGGGCCAAGAGGGCGAGAAGCACCCAACCCTCTCCCCACCCCCGCCCGCCTGTGGCGGGCACCCCCTCCCCTCTCCCGCAAGCGGGAGAGGGGAGGGGGCTAGGGGGAGGGGAGAGGGCCGCAAACCACGCTATCATCACTCCCCATCGTACAGCGCGGCGACGTCGACGTCGACGCCCCAGATGCGCACGCCCTCCAGGTCGATCCAACTGCCGGTCTGCACCAGCGTACGCCGTTCGGGCGGCGTGTCGACAAACGTGATTCCGCCGGCCTCGATCGACGCGGGGCCGTAGGCGGGTTTCTTGACGTAGGCCGCCAGCGCCGCGGTGCGCGCGGAAGCGATCGTCGCGCCGGTCAACACGGCGTGGGAGCGGTCCTTGCTCACCAACCCGAACCGGACGCGCTCCATCACCACGTCCGCAGCCGTCAAATAGCTGGCTTCTCCGACGGAGATGGCCTTGTCGCCGATGTCGAGCAGGCGCACGCGGGCCACGGTTACCTCGCTGCCACTGACGTCGATGCCGTCGCCGCCGGTGTGGTGGAAGCTGCAATCCTCCACCACCCCTTGGGCGAAGTCGGCGTCGAAGGCATCCGACGCGGTGCGCCCAAACTCGGAATGGACGAAGGCGAAGGTGGTATGGATGACGTTGATGCCGTCTTCGGCGGGGCTGTCGAGAATGTGGCAGTGCTCCAGGCGAATGGGGCTCTCGTAGAAGGTGAGCGCGCCGGTGAGCGTCCAGCCGTCCCGGTCGAGGGCGTCGGCTGCGGTGACGGTGACGTAGCGCCAGGTGGACGGAGCGCCCGCCTCCAACACGACCACACCGCGCCAGAGATCGCCTTGGGGCTGCAGAAGCACCGGCGCGCCCTCCGTGCCCTGGAAATCGAGGGCCGCGGTGGCAAACAACGCGTTCTCTGCCCCGAAGCGAAGCGTCGTGCCAGGCCCTAGCCGCAGCCCGAAACCCTCGGGCAGGACCAGGTCGCCCGCGACGTCCCACACCCCTGCGGCGATCTCGAACATGTGCGTCCCTTCCACCAAACGCAGGTAGGGATGCTGCGCCAGCGCCTGCTCGACCGTGGGAGCGTCGGGGCGCGGCCCGGTGGCCAGCGGCGGCGGGTAGTTCAAGACGACGGTGCTGGTATGCGTGTCGGTCAGGCCCCACAGGCGGGTGACGGCAACGAGGGTGGGCAGGTCCGCCGCGCCGAGCGCGCCGGCGGGAACGTTCAGCGTGACGTAGGGCATCGAGGCCGCGTCGGAGGGGAGTGCGCGCAGGATCACCGCGCCGGGCGTGCCGGCGGGCGGCAGCACGACCCACCCCGCCGATTCCGGCGCGACCCAGCCGGCGTCGGCCGGCACAAACCGCCCACCGACCTCGAAACCGAGCCATTCGACCGGCCAGTTCAGCAGGTTGCCCAGCGACACCGAGATCGCCCCAGACGGTGCGGGCTGCCAGGCAGTGGCGTAGACCGTCTGGTAGGGGTCGAGGGTCTGGCGGATCAACGCCTGGCGGCGGCGCAGAGCGTCCCAGGGCGGCGACAGTACGCCCTCCCCGAACTCGGGGGCCAGCGTGGCGCGGAACGCCTCGAACTGCGGCCCCAAAGTCGCTTCCAGCGCCTCGACGTAGCCAGGCTGGCTGATGCGCGCCAGCTCGCGGGCGGTGGCGGCCTGCAACTGCGGGTCGTCGTAGAAGGCGCTCGGCGGCAAGCCGACCATCTCCGGGTCCAGATCGGCAGCCAGAGGGTGGGCATCGAAGCCGATGGGTTCCAGGCGGGCCGTGACGGGGTTATAATAGTAGCGCAGGTTGTGCCAGATCAGGCCGTGCTGGGCATTCCACAGGTCGTTCAGGGCCAGGAAACGGCCCATCGCCTCCAGGTCGAACACCTCGCCGGCGGTCAACTCCCCCGTCCAGAACCCGCTCAGGAGGCCGAAGGCAACGTCCCGCTGGGCGGCAAGGGCCGGGTCGGCGTCGATGCGGCCGGATTCGAACTCGTCGATAACGTAGAAATCGTTGACGCCACGGGGGATCAGCCAGTCATCGTAGAAGGCGCGGTACGACCAGACCAGGTCCTCGTCGTAGCGCAGGATCACGCCCTCGCGGCGCTCCTGCGCTTCGAAGAGCTCCCGGGCGAAGGCTTCCTCCAACGCGTAAATCCCCATATATTCGCCGTTCAGCACGACGTGGACGAAGTGGTAGCGCACGCCGAGCACGTCCTCGAGGCGCAGATTCTCCAGGAACAGCCATTCATTGAGATAGCTGCGCGTCGAGGGGTCTTGTAGGGAGAACGTCTGCATGCCGAAGACGTATCCGTCTCGCCGCGTGATCACGCGGAAAGACCATTTTTCGTGCGCGTAGTGGTCCATCCAGTCCCCCTTGAGGCGCAGTTCGACCGGTATCTCTGCCCCATCCAGGCGGATCGTGGCCGGGACGAGGTCGGCATCGTCTGCCAGGAGGATACCCAACGCGAGCGCCTCCTGGCGCTTGGCGGCGATCTGGGCGAGGTCATCGGGGTCGATGTCGATATAGAGCGTGGTCAGGACGTCGCCCCTCTCCAACGCGGTCGGCGTGGGCGTGAGCGGCGGTGTGGGAGACGGGGGGAGCGCCGTCGGTGCGGCGGGTTCAGACACGGACGCGGGGGGCGCGGATGGGACTAGCAGTCCAGCGACCAGTATCCCCGCGCCGAAAGCCAGCGCAAGGAGGAAGAAAAAGGCAGGGAGTTGGGTTTTGGATGGTTTCATAGCAGATTGCAGGCTGCAGGTTCAAAGGGACGAGATGCCGTCGAAGTCGGGGGCGGCGAGCATGCTGTTGACGTATTTGGAGTGGCGGTCGGGACGGAGCGGGAAGTGGGCCAGGGCATCGGAGAGGCGCCGGTAGGCGTTCCGTTCCGCCGGGGCCTTGAGTTCGACGACGACGCGGTCAACGATGGGGGCCGGGCGACGCAGGTTGGGCAGTGCCGAGGCGCGCTGGTCGTAGGCGCACAGCCGCGTGTCGACGGTCAGGCGCACCTCGCCATCGGGGGTCGCGTAGTACGCACGCCAGTAATGGTTGACCAGCACAGGCTGGGGAAACCGGCCCATCCACAGCCGCGCCGTTTCGCCGGCCGCCGCGTACACACACCGCTCTGCCTCGTCCCAGGAACAAGCCGCGAGGTCCAGCGACACGTCCACGGGGCAGATCTCCTTCCACCCCACCATGCCCTCCTTTCGTTTCAGTTCCAACCGCGCGCGCGCCACCTGGTGCAGCGGCGTGCCGTACCAGCGCAGGCGCAGTTTGCTGCGGTCACCCGCGCCGCTGAGGTTGTCGTTCAAAGCGCGGCAATCGGGCGTGTCGAAGTAGACGTTGTTGACCTGACGCGACGGGTACGTCGCGCGCCAGTGAGCCGGATGCAGCCGCACCCACGCCTCGATCTGGGGCCACACGTGCGGCGCGCAGGGCAGCTTGATCTCGTAACGCACCGGTTCGACGGTCGTACTCACGGAGCCTCCCACGTGGCGACAACCACATGCTGCGCGTCCAGTCCGTAGAGCCGCACGGTGACGCGCACCTCGTCGGCGGCCTGGTCGGCCCCGACGCGCAGCGCCGTGGTGGGCACGCGCAGGCACACGGAGGGCGCGCGCGCACCGTCGGCGGCGCGCAAGACGAGCGCGCCGGGCACGTCGGCCAGGGCGGCGCCATCGGCGGCATCCACCCAGGCCGGATCGACGCGCAGGAAGGCGCTCTCGCCCACGTCGAGGCCGACGGCTTCGACCAGGAACGGTTGGGGGTTGCGCAGATGGAGCACCAGCGCGCCGTTCTCGGCGGCGACCGTGGCCAGAAGCGGGTGGAGCGGCGCCAACTGGCGGCGGATCGCCGCCTGCCGCGCCTCCAGGTCGGACCAGGGAAGCGCCCCCGCCCCCAGCATCAGGCGCAGGCGTTCCACGTCGGCCTCCAGCGCGGCCCGCACGTCTGCCAGCGCCTCGGGGCGGCCGGCGGCGGCCAAGGCACGCACGACGGCGGCCTGCAGGGCGGGGTCGGCGGTGAGGTAGGACGGCAGGGGGGCCGCCGAGGCGAACGCCGCGCCCGAGGCGACCGGCTCCAGCCGGGCGGTTGCGGGGTCGTAGGCGAAGGAGAGCGCGCGCCAATCGGGCGCGGGCGTGCCGCGCCACAGGGCGGTCAGCGCCAGGTAGTCGGCCAGGCGCTCCACGTCGAAGGCGGCGGAGGGGGCAACGTCGCCGTCCTGAACCTGCCGCAGCAAGCGGGCTGCGGCGGCGCAGGTATTGTCGAGCAGCGGGTCGTCGGAGGCACACGCGACCTGGGCGTACTGAAACCCGCCGCCGGGCGGCGCGCCGGCCCCGAGAGCGAGCGCCTCCCAATACGCGCGCTGGTCGAACGTGACGACAACGCTGCCATCGCGGCCCTGGGCGCGCAGCAGGTCGGCGGTGGGCCGTTCCTCCATCGCGTACGGCCCCCAGTCGGCACCGTTGACGGTCAGGTGCACCACCTCGCAGCGCGGGGCGAGCAGGCCGGCCTGGCGCAGGGACGTCAGGTAGCCCCAGGTGGAGAGGAGCGCATCGTCTGCCGGGGTCAAGGAGACGTGACGCAGCCCGAAGAGCGCGCCATCGTCCTGCACGGCGGCCTCCAGGGGCCAGGCCTGGCCGGCCAGCGCATCGGCCGGGCCTTGGGGGAAGCGCAGCAACACCTGGGTTGCAGCGTCGGCGGCGTGAACGACAGCCGGCACAGCGTCGGCGGCGTCTCCCACGTTGACGCCCAGACGCAGCACCCGCTCGCGCCGGTCGAGCAAGGTCTGATAGTCCTCGAAGTCCAGATCGACGGAGAGCGTGAGCAGGTCGGCGCGGCGGAACAGGGCCTGGGCTGCAAACGCGGGATCGTCCAGCCAGTGGGAGAACGCGTCAACGAGCGGGCGGTGCCAGCCCTGCCAGGCGACGACAAAGCCCAAGGCGCAGGCCAGCAACAACAGCCCGACCTGCAGCCACGGGGTCTCAACCCTTTCGCGCACCACGGTGGTGCGGTCCGCGCGGCGCGCTGGATCGCCGGTCAGACGCACTCAGCCTCCCAATACCTGGTCCTGCTGGATGAAGCTGATCTCATCGATGGGGAACGTGCGCTTGAGGTCGTCGATCAGGTCATTCAGCGTTTGGGGCGAGCGGCAGTGGATGAAGTAGGTTGCCTGGAGCACGCCGTCGCGGCTGTCGAGGCGGCGGAAGTCGGCCACGTCGACGTGCTCCAGCAGGCGCGCGTTGACGCGGCTGAAGAGCGAGCTTTCGTCCTCGCCTTCCCGGATGAGCAGATTGAGGTACAGATTATCCGCCGGAGGTTTGCGGGAGAGAAGGATGCGCAGGGCCATGTAGCCCAGAACGAGCAGCACGCCGGCGAGCGTCACCCAGCGCTGGTCTGCCCCAACACCCAGCCCGATGGCAATGGCAATGAAGAGGAAGAGCAGCTCTTCCGGCTCTTTGATGGCAGTGCGGAAGCGGACGATAGAGAGCGCGCCGACCAGACCCAGCGAAAGCGCCAGGGAGGATTTGACAATCGAGATAACGAGGGCAGTGGTGAGGGTGAGCACGGGGAGCAGGCGCGCGAATTTATGGCGATTCGAGAGGGACTGGCCGTAATGCTCGTAGTACCAGGCCACGATCATCGAAAGGATCAGGCCGATGGCCATATTCAACACGGTAGCGCCAAGCGACAGCGGGGCCGGCGCGTTCAGATCTACCATATCCAACCTCCAAGCGGGACGTTAACTCAGAGAGTCAATCATACCACGGTTGGAGCAATGGGTCAAAACATCAGATAATTGACTTTCCCACCTGGGGCAAGTGGAACGTGAAACAACTGCCCTCGTGCGGCGCAGACGCGAGCGCAATCGTGCCGCCGTGCCCCTCGACGATATGCCTGACCAACGCCAACCCCAGGCCGGTCCCGTGGGGCGCGACCTGCCGGGCCTCGGCCGTGCGGTGGAACTCCTCGAAGACCTTCCCTTGCTCTTCCAGTGCGATGCCGATGCCGGTATCCTCCACTGCGCCCACGGCCCACCCATCGCACTCGTCCAGCATGACGCGCACGCTGCCCCCTGCCGACGTATACTTGATGGCGTTCGAGATGAGGTTGCTCCACAATTGCACCATCTGGTCAGAGTTGGCGGTCACCTGGGGCCGGCACCGAATGGCTGCGGAAAAACTGAGGCCCTTCTCCTCGGCCTGGACGCGGAACAAGGGCAGGAGCGTTTCCAGCACGTCCGCCAGGCAGAGCGGTTCTCGATGCAGCACCTCCATCTCGCCGCGGGCGGCGGCGATCTTCAACAAGTCGTCCACCAGTTCCAACAGGCCCTCGATACGCGCGACCGCGCGCTGCAGGACTTCCTCCCGCTGCTCCGGGGCAAAGTACCCTTCTTGCAGCGCGACCAGGAAACTCTGAATGGCTGTGAGGGGGGCGCGCAGTTCGTGCGCCACGGTCAAGGTGAAGGCGGTCTTGAAGCGATCCATCCGCTCGAGCGCCTCCCCGGCGCGGGCCAGTTCGGCGGCCTCGCGCTCGATGGCCTGCAGTCGCTGCGCTTCCAACGAAAGCCGCCGCCGCTCCAACCCTTTCTGGACGGCCATGAGCAACACGTCCGCAGAAAAAGGTTTTGCCAGGAAGTCGTAGGCCCCGGCCTTGATCGCCTGGACCGCCAGCTCGATCGTGGCGTAGCCGGTGATGATGATGCACACGGTGTCGGGGTCCTGGGCGTGGATCGGTTCCAGCAGGTCGATGCCGCGCACGTCGGGCATGACCACGTCCAACAGCACCAGATCGAAGTGCTGCTGCTGCACCTGTTCCAGCCCTGCACGCCCCGTTTCCGCCGCCTCGACGACATACCCCGCCGGTTCCAGCACCCGCTTACAGGCCGCGCGAATACCCAATTGATCGTCGACGACTAGAATACGCTCTATGACTTCCGCCATACCCACCTCATTCGTCACCCAATCCCAGCGGCTTCGTCCCAAACCCCTGCGGCAGACGGACGGGAAGCATCACCGAGAACGTCGTCCCCTGCCCCACTGTGCTGCGGACGGTGATCTGTCCGCGGTGCATCTTGACGATGCCGTAGACAATCGCCAACCCCAGCCCGGTTCCTTTTCCCGTCGGTTTGGTGGTAAAGAAGGGCGTAAACAGCCGGCCCAGATGCTCCTCTGGGATGCCGCAGCCTGTGTCGGAGACCTGCACCTCCACCCAGTCGCTGTCCAACGGCCGCACGCGCAGGGTGAGTGAGCCCTGGCCCGCCATCGCCTCGACGGCATTGTCAAGCAGGTTGACGAACACCTGCTGCAACTGAGCCGTGTCGGCCTGGACGGTCGGAACGGCGGGGTCGAATTGGCGCACGATCTGGACGTGCTCGAAGCGGGGCTGCTGGCACATCGACGCGGCGACCGTCTCCAGCAGAGCACACAGGTCCGTCTCTTGAGCCAGCACCTCCTGCTGCCGGGCGAAGTTCAGCAGGTCGGCCACGATGCGTTTGCAGCGGTGCGTCTCGTCGATGATCATCTTCAAATCGCTGCGCTGCGGCGCGCCCTCGGACGCCTCATTGTACAGTGTTTCGGCAAAAAGGAGAATCGTCCCCAGGGGATTGTTGATCTCGTGCGCCACGCCGGCGGCCAACTGTCCCATCGACGCCAGCTTCTCCTTGTGCAGCAGTTCCTGTTGGGTCGCGTAGAGGGTTTCGGCCATGCTGTTGAAGGACTGTCCCAGCACGGCGACCTCGCCGCGGCCATACGTCTGCACGCGGACGGCCATGTCGCCCTGGGCCAGGCGCTGGTGCGCCGCCACCAGCTCGGCGAGGGGGCGCGTGATGACGCCAGCGATGGGCACGGCGATCAGTCCGGCCAGGCAGCCGGGGATCAGCGCGATCCACAGCACGCGCCGGTTGAAAGCGTCCATCAGCCCCAGAAAAGCCGAGGCACGCGAACCCACGTACAAACTGCCCACAACCTGACCGGCGTGGTCGCGCAGCGGTTCGTAGCGGGTGACCAGCCACTCATTGACCACGTAGGCCCGGCCCACGTAGTGCTGCCCCTGCTCCAACACCACCTCGCGCACGGCTTCGGAGACGCGCGTGCCTACCGCCCGCGCGCCCGCCTCGGTCATGACGTTGGTGGAGACGCGCAGGTCGCCGAAGAAGATGGTCACCGTGTCGATGCCACCGACGTCCCGGATCTGGTCGACCAGGGTGAAGTCGTTGTTGAACAGGTGCGCCACGACCACGGCGCCAACCACAGCGCCGCCATCGGCCTGGACGGGATGGACGGCGGTCAGGGCCAGGCCGGCGCTACCCTCGCGGGGGTCGAACGGTTCCGGCGAGGCCAATGGGGTGTCGATCAGCGGAATGGCCGCCTGCTCGGCCAGCCCCACCACGGCCAGCGCGCCGGTGGGGATGACCTCGGTGGCGACCTGCGCCTGGCCGGACGCAAGCGCCTGCGCGACGATGGGCAGGTCGCCCCAGCTCCCCCCGCTCAGTCGAGGAGACAGATCGCCCGCCGGCCCGATGACGCGCCCGGCGACGATCTCCCCCGCACCGTCGAGCACGAGGATCAGATGCGTGCCGTCCATCGACAGCCCGCCGATGGTGCTGACGATGCGCGCGTCGATTGCCTGTGTCGCCTGGTCGTGGCCCTCTTGGGCGGCGGGCAGGTGCTGCACGAGCTGCGGGTCGAGCACCAGCCGGTAGCCGAACGCGGCGATCTCGTCCTGCTTGAGCTGGTAGAATGCCTGCGCCAGATTGATGACCACGCCTGCTTCAGCGTCTGCCAGGTAGTCGTTGATCACCCCGGCAATGACGACCGTGTTCAGCGCCACGGTCAGCGCTGCCACTAACACAAAAGAAACGATCAAGACGATTTGAAGTCGGGCGCCCAGGAGAGTGTAGATGAGGTGTTTGATGTTCATTGGGGTCACCCTGTGGACTGCAGATTGCAGTGGAAAAGGATCAGGTCGATGAGGTGGGGAAGGGCGACGCGGACGGGGGGCGTGCAGGCCTCGCCGAAGGTGAGCACGTCTGCCACTTCCATGGCTAAGATGACGATGGCCTCGTCGGGCGGGAGGGGCAGGCCCAGTTGCCGGCCCAGGGCCAGCGCGCCGGGCAGGGAAAGGTCGTGGCTGGACCCGGCGTGGAGAGATGCATGCAGGTCGCCCGGGCGCAGGCAGCGCACGTCGCCGGGGCGGCCGGTGGGGGTCTGGATGGCGTCGACCAGGATCACACGCGCGTAACCGCCGATCTGCTCCAGCAGCCGCAGCCCGCCGACGCCGGCCTCGGCGAAGGTCACGTCGGCGCGCGGGCAACGACGCGCCGCCTCGCGCACGGCGTAGATGCCGACCCCGTCGTCGGTCAAGATGGGATTGCCCAGGCCCAGTACCAATGTAGACACGGCTGTCCTCCTTTTTGGGTGACTATTCCGAAAATAGACCGTCTCGATGTAGGGCGGGTTTCTTACCCGCCGACCAGCGGTTACCAGGACTTTGCAGGGGCTCCGC
>JAFGOJ010000204.1 GCA_016926575.1 Anaerolineae bacterium
CGGCCCGGCGCAGGTGGAGCAGGACCTTTCGCGCGCCCTGAGGGAGGCATTCGGCACGGCGGATGGCTGGGCAGACGAGCACTGGCCCGCCGTGTGGGATGAGATGAAGCAGGCATACCGGCCGGAGCGGTTGGACGCGGCTGCTGACGCGGCGCTGGAGGCGTACGAAGGCGCGTTCGCCGAGTGGGTGGTCGGTCAGATTCTGAGAATTTGGAAGGCACAGGGCGGCCCAGAGATCACGTCGAATGAAGCGGCGCTCGCGCAGCGATTCTTGCCGCGGCTGCAAGAGGCGCGCGAACGGCTGGCGACGTTGGAGCTGGAAGAATTCTTCCGCTGGCTGGTGCTGACGCGTATGGACCGGGAGTGGGTGCAGTACCTCGAAGCCATCGACGATTTACAGCAGGGCATTGGGTTGCAGGCGTATGCCCAGCGCGACCCCAAGGTGGAGTTTCGGAGGCAGGCGTTCGAGATGTTCGACCGGCTGCGCGAGGCAGTGCAGGGGGAGATCGTGCGTTGGTTCTTCGTGGAGCTGCCCAACTACCACGCGTTCATCCAGCGGCAGCGGGAGATGTTGCGCACGCGGGGTGAGCTGGCCTCCCGCGACTACCGCATGGTGATGACGGGGAAGGGGCGTGCCAAGCAGGGCGCAGCGGCAACGCCGGGCACGTCGGTGACGTTGGTGCGCGACGTCAAGCTGGGGCGCAACGACCCGTGTTGGTGTGGCAGTGGCAAGAAGTACAAGCTCTGCCATATGAGAAGCGATCAGGCGAAGCAAAGTTAAGCAGTAGGAAATCAGGCCGGAAGCAGGAGGATAAGAGCATGGATCAAGAAGACCTGAGCCTCAGCGGAGTGATGAGCGAAATGGATCCCGAATTACTGGCTTTTTTGCGCAAAATTGACTCTTTTGTAAAATGGGATCTGATCAGCTTTTTTTACGATAATCCCCATACCACCGATACGGCCGAAAACGTCGCGCGATATGCCGGACGCAACGCAGAGACGACCAAAGCTGAATTGGCAGAGCTGGCGAAAAGCGGGATTCTCTTGGGGAATCAACTTGGCGATATGACCGTCTATTCGCTGCCCCACGATCCTAAGACCAAAGAACTCATCCGGCGTTTCGTCGAATCATTGGACGATCGCCAGTTTCGGGTCAAAGCCATTTATCATATCATTCATCATATGCGTTAGGGTGAGTCCTATGCCAGCAGTTAGAACAAGGAGGCGGGAATGGACCGGATAAAGACGGGGGTACCGGGCCTGGACAATATGTTGTATGGGGGATTGGTTCCCAAAACGGCCACGCTGGTCGAAGGTGCGCCTGGGACCGGCAAAACCACGCTTGGCATGCAATTCATCTACAACGGCATCGTCAAGTATAACGAACCGGGCTTGATTTTGACGTTCGAGCAATTCCCCCAGCAGTATTACCAAAGTGCCGAATCGTTTGGGTGGGACTTTCGCCGGCTGGAGGACGAAGGCAAGCTCAAGATCATCATGACGAGTCCAGAAGTATCACGTCTGGAAATGGAGCGCACCGAGGGCAGCATCGAAAAGGAAGCACGGGCTATGAACGCACGGCGGATCCTCATCGACAGCTTATCGCACTTCGAGCGGCTGACGGACGATCCGGTCGAGCTGCGCCAGGTGGTGTACGGGTTCGTCAACGGGCTGAAGCGGGAGCACCTCACGGCGATTTTGACGCGGGAGAGTCCGGCGCTGTTGGGAGAATCGGAAAATTATGATGAGGGGATGGCGTTTCTCGTCGACACGTACATTCTCCTGCGCTACGTGGAAATGGAGAGCCGCATCCGCAAAGCGATGTTGGTGCTCAAGATGCGCGGCAGCAATCACGACAAGGACATCCGCCAGTTTTCGATTAGCGGCAGCGGGATCGAGGTGCAGTCGCGTTTCGAAGGTCACGAAGGAATTATGACCGGGAGTCCGCGCCGGATGGCCGAGTCCTTCATGCAGGCCTTTGTCAGGCGATAGGAAGGTGCTATGAACTTCATCATCACCCTGATAGCTGGCCTTTCCTGGGCCGGAATCAGCATGTCGGCGTTCTTTTTGTGGCGTATCGCCCGCTTCTACGAAACGTCTTCGGGCGAGAAGGCGCACGCCTGGCTGTTCGTGTTGCCTATGTTGTTGCTGCCGGCGGGGGCATCGGCCTATTTGATTTCGGAACCCATGTTTGTTGGCTTTCCGTTAGGAGACATCTTGATGTTCATAGGCGGGCTGGTGCTGCTGCTGGCTTCAGCCATATTGCAACAAGTCATGATGGGGGAGCGGTGATCATTAAAGTTGTTACCACCCCACTGGCACCTTTGAGCCTGCTGTCCATCATCTACGCGACGACAATCTACATGCTCCTCAGCCGTAAGCTGGGCATGGTGACGAAGATGAAGCCCTACTATCGCGGGTTCGTGGCCTCTATGGTCTTCACCCTCATCGCGATGATGGCCTACATCATACGTAACGCCGCCTACCTCGCTCGGGCACCAGAAACGATGTGGCTGACGAGTGCAGGATTTGGGCTGGCTTTCTTTCACATCCCGCTTCTCATCGGCACGGTCATCAACCTGGCACTCATCTGGAAATATTGGGCGTGGTTGTTATCGGCAGGCAAATAATATGAATCTTCTCAAAAAGTGGGCGTGGGGGTTTTGCGGGCGGCGAAGCCGCCCGCAAAACCCCCATCTTCTCCCCGCCTTATTGAGAAGTTACAATAATATGAACTTTGGAGTCGTCAATGGGTGACGCGTACCAAACTTACACGCACGGCGACGCGAAGGCGCAACCCTCGCTGCACTCGCTGCTCAGAAAGCTGCCCAAAATCGACCTCCACCGTCACCTGGAGGGGTCACTCCGCTTGACGACCCTGGCCGAAATCGCTCAGGAGCACGGAATCGACCTGCCCGCACAGGGCACCGAAGAACTGCGGCCCTACGTGCAGGTCACCAACCAGGACACGAGCTTTCACCAGTTCCTGGCCAAGTTCCAATTGTTGCGCCGTTTCTACCGTTCCCAACAGGCCGTGGAACGCATCGCCTACGAAGCTGTGGCCGACGCCGCAGACGACAATATCCGCTACCTCGAACTGCGCTTCAACCCGGTGGCCCTCTCGCGCAACCAAAACTTCTCGCTGGACGAGGTCACCCGTTGGGTATGCCACTCCATCGAGCGCGCCCAAGAAGATTACGACACCATGGTGCGCCTGATCCTCCAAATCGGCCGCGACGAAAGCCTGAAGATCGCCGAAGAGATCGCCGAGCTGGCCGTCGCCTATCAGAGCCTGGGCGTCGTGGGCATCGACCTGGCCGGCGACGAGGTCAACTACCCCCCCCAACGCTTCGCACCGGTCTTCCAACGCGCCAGCCGCGAAGGGCTGGGGATCACCGTTCACGCGGGCGAGGCCGGTGGCGCAGACAACGTCCACGCCGCCGTCCAACTCCTCAACGCCACCCGCATCGGCCACGGCGTCCGCGTGGTCGAAAATTCCGAAGTCGTCCGCTTCGTGCGCGAACGGGGCGTGGTGCTCGAGGTCTGCCCCACCAGCAACCTGCTCACCGGCGTCGTGCGCAGCCTCACCCACCACCCGCTCCCCGACCTGTTCTCCCTGGGAATCAAGGTCACCATCAACACCGACGACCCCAGTGTCTGCGACACGACGCTCAGCGACGAGTACATGGTGGCCATCAACGTCTCCAATCTCAACCTGGATCACATCCAACTGGCCCTGTTCAACGCCATCGACGCCGCCTTTCTGACCGACGCGGAAAAACACACACTGAGAAGGAAATTCACCACCTGGCAGGACGAAGAACCCGTCTACCAGGTGATCCACGAACGCCTGGCCTGCAACGTGTGAGCGAGCGGCCATCGCCCGCCCACGCCCGTCCGTTGTTCCCCTTCTGCCGCCGTGGATCGATGCTCTTTTGGGAGGCAAAACGTGAGCCAAACGCTGCGCTATCAAACTGAACGCCTGTTCATCCAGGCCCTGGAGTCTGCCCAGCACGCAGGCGACCTGCCCGCTTTCGACGTTCCCCCGATCCCGGTCGAACGCGGCCGCCATACCAGCCACGGGGACTTTGGTACGTCGGTGTGCCTCAAACTGGCGCGCGAGGCGCACATGAATCCGTTGGAGATCGCGCGGCGCGTGGTGGCGCACTTCCCCGTCGCCCCGTTCATCGAGCGCGTCGAAGCGAGCGCCCCCGGCTACGTCAACGTCTACCTGCATCCCGAGTGGTTGAAGTCCCAGGTACAAAGCATTTTGGACGCGGGCGCCGCGTTCGGCAACCTGGACATCGGCCACGGGCAAACAGCGCAGGTCGAGTTCGTCAGCGCCAATCCCACCGGCCCGTTGACCGTCGGGCGCGGGCGCGGGGGCGTGATGGGCGACACGCTGGCCAACTTGCTCGCGGCCGCCAATTACCGCGTCGAGCGCGAGTACTACTTCAACAACGCCGGCCGCCAGATGCGTATCCTGGGCGAGTCGGTGCGCCTGCGCTACCTGGAACGCCTCGGGCACACGGTCGATTTCCCGGACGACCACTACCAGGGTGACTACATCCAGGACATCGCCGCCAAGCTGTTCGAGGAGCACGGGGACGCGCTGGCGGAAGCGGACGAAAGCGTCTTCCGCGCCCGCGCCGAGTCCGACATCTTCGCCGACATCCGCGCGACACTGCAGCGGCTGGGAATCGTGTTCGATGCCTACTTCAACGAGAACGTGCTGCACGAGAACGGGCAGGTCTGGACCACGTTGGACGAGCTGCGCGCGCGCGGCTACGTCTACGAGGAAGATGGAGCCACCTGGCTGCGCGCCGAGGAGTTGGGCAGCACGAAAGATCGCGTGCTGGTCAAGTCCGACGGCGACCCCACCTACCGCCTGCCCGACATCGCCTACCACGTCGACAAGATTCGCCGTGGCTACGGCTTGATGATCACCATCCTGGGAGCCGACCACATCGAGGAGTACCCCGACGTGTTGGCCGGCCTGCGCGCGCTCGGTTACGCCACCGACAACGTGCTGGTCATTTTCCACCAGTTCGTGACCCTGACGCGCAGCGGCGAGCAGGTGCGTATGAGCACGCGCCGGGGTCACTTCGTCACCCTCGACGAGCTGATCGACGAGGTCGGCAAAGACGCCGTGCGCTACTTTATGCTCGCCCGTTCCGCCGAGAGCCACATGGATTTCGATCTCGACCTGGCCGTGGAGCAGTCGGATCGCAACCCGGTCTACTACGTCCAGTACGCCCACGCGCGCATCGCCAGCATCCTGCGCCACGCTCAGGAGCTGGGCTGGGACCTCGATGCGCCCGCCGACCTGGCCCTGCTACACCACCCCAGCGAGATGGACCTGATCCGTAAGATGCTGGATTTGCAAGAGACGGTCGAGATGGCCGTGTCGCGCCTCAGCCCGCACCTGCTGCCTTTCTACGCTCAGGAGCTGGCAGCCGTCTTCCACACCTTCTACCGCGACTGCCGCGTCGTCTCTTCCGATCCGGAGGATGTCGAGATCGGTCGCGCCCGGCTGCACCTGGTACAGGCCGCCAAAACGGTGCTGGCCCGCGTCTTGTACCTGATGGGAATGGAAGCGCCGGAGAGAATGTAGCAGATCGCAGGTTGCAGGTTGCAAACTCAAGATGACAGATTATTACAAAACGCGATTCAATCAACATTCGCAATTCTTAATTCGCAATTCGCAATCCGCAATTCCTAACTCGCAAAACGGAGGGAAAATACGTATGGGTTTGAAGCCTGATCACTGGGTTCGCCAGATGGCCGAGGAGCACGGAATGATCGAGCCATTTGTCAGCCACCAGATACGGGACGGCCTGATCTCCTTCGGCCTCTCGTCTTACGGCTACGACATCCGCATTGCCGAGGACTTCAAAATCTTCACGCCGGGGTTGGGGGATTTGACCGTCGTTGACCCGAAGCGGTTCGACACGCGCGCGATGGTCGATTTCAGGGGCGACGTCTGCGTCATCCCGCCCAACTCCTTCGCGTTGGGCCGCTCGGTCGAGTATTTCCGCGTCCCCCGCAACGTGCTCTGCGTCTGCCTGGGCAAATCGACCTACGCCCGCTGCGGCATCATCGTCAACATCACCCCATTCGAACCGGAATGGGAGGGATACGTCACGCTGGAGATCAGCAACACCACCCCGCTGCCGGCCAAAATCTACGCCGGGGAGGGCATTGCCCAGGTTCTGTTCTTCGAAGGCGACGAGCCATGCACGACCTCTTACGCCGACAAGAAGGGCAAGTACCAGAACCAGCAATCGATCGTCCTGCCCAGGCTGTAGACGGGTTACTCCGGCGGGGTCACGATCAGCTCGGCGATGTCGAAGAAGGCCGCGTTGTGGATCGCCGCATACTGCGGCTCGGCATAGAAGCAGACCGTGACCACGCCGTCCTCACCTGCCACCACGCGCGGCGAGGAGAGCTGCACGATGCCGCTGGCAGCATTGATGACGATCTGTTCGCTCCACGCGCCGTTCTGGCACGCCGGCGCGCCATTCCGGTCGATGCCGGCCCGCACCTGGATGCCCCCCTCGTCGGAGTACCCGTTGGTGTAGATTTGGAATTGGACCGTGCTGCCCGCGGGCACCGTCGCGGTCTGGTAGAGCGTCACCTGGAACTTCACCCACTGGAAGGTCTGAATCTGCAACGTTCGCCCGCGAATCAGCCGCCGTGAATCGTCGGCGTGCTTGAACTCAGGCCGCGCGTAGGATGAGCCGGGGTCGAATACCTGCCCCGGCTGCCAGTTGACCACGGCAGCCACCTCCCAACCCGGCACGTGATCCGGCGCAACGTCCTCGAATTCGGCGTTCTCGAGCAAGACAGGTTCAGGGGTAGGCTCCTGGGTGGGAATCATCGTAAACGTCGGGAAAGGGGTGTGCGTGGGCGCGGGCGTAGACGTCGGCCGGGGGGTGTGCGTGGGCGCGGGCGTGGGCGGCGTGGTCGGCGTCCACGTCGCGGGCCGCACTAGGGTAGGCGTGGACGTCGGCACAAGAGGAGCTGTCGGCGTCACCTCTCCCACCAGAAACGCCTGAATCTGCGGCGTGAAAGCGATCGCGCCCGCCAGCCCACCCAGCACCAAACAATCGAGGATGCCCAAAAAAATGAGAAGCAGTCGCTGTTTCTTGCCCATCTTACTTGTTCCCTCCTGATAGAAGTTTACCCTGCTATTGCCGTGACGTCAACCCCCTCCCCCATTTTAGCTTGTCCGTATAGGCGGAACGTGATATAATCCCTCAGCGTAACTGCTCAGGCCGTGCGCCTGACAGTTACCCGCCTGGCGCGTCGAAGGGAGAACTGGGGGTTTTGCGGGCGGCGAAGCCGCCCGCAAAACCCCCACTCCCCCTTTTCGCGGCGGGAAAGGCAACTGCGAA
>JAFGOJ010000205.1 GCA_016926575.1 Anaerolineae bacterium
ATTCGCAATTCGCAATTCCTAATTCATATCCCGCAACACCCGCTGGAACACCTGCAACAACTGCCCGCGCTGTTCGTACCCCTGCTCGCCCAGCTCGCTCAATCCCAACACGACCCTGCGCCGACAGCGGCGCACCAATCCCAACACCAGGCGTTGCAGGGCATCCTGCCGGGCGGCGACCTCGTCGTCGTCGCTCCACACCGTGCCCTCCGGCCAGCGGCGGCTGAGCACGTAGGGGTGCGTCAGCGGTTGATAGAGCCGTTCCCACCACCCGCTGCCCCCGGCGTTGAGCCAAAACTGCACGTCCACCGGACGGTTGCGCATCAAGAAGGTGTAGGCCGGAGCCAGCAACACCGCGTCGTCGGCCTGCACGCGCCAGCCGCGGATGTACTGGGCCGCCACCACGCCATCGCGCACCATCTCCACGTACTCCTGCCCCAGCGACTTGCCCTCCGGCGCATCGTCGCGGGCAGCCCACCGAAACTTCTGCACCGACTCGATCAGGTCGGCCGCCACTCGCCCCGCGTCGTAATCGGCGTGGAAACCGTACCCCGGCTGCGAGAGCACCTCGCCGAAGAGCCGGCTCAAGAAGTGATCCAGTTCCGCCTCCGGTTCGGCCTGGCGCGCCTCGACCCAGGCGCGCAGGTGTTCGTACCGCTCGCCCAACACAAAGGTGATGCGCGCCTGCACCTCCGGCTTGAGCGCGTCGAAGGAGCCAAGCGTGGACGCGCCCTCGCGCACGCGGTAGACGATGTCGGCCAGGAGCTGCGCCCGCACCAGATCCAACGCCTCGATTGCCTGCATCAAGGCGTAGGCCACGTCGAAGCGGCCGGGGACGACGCCCCAGCGCGGATGGGCCAGCGCGGACAGCGTCAGCAGGCACTCGGTGGCGGGTTCCTCCCGCAGCGCGCGGGACGGGCGGTGGGAGCGTGCCGGAACGTCGTGCGCGGCCAGGCGGCTCATCAACGCGAAGCGCAACGCATCGGTCAGAAACGGGGCCAGCACGACGATCTCGCCGGGCGGGACGCCTTCGTCGTGCACCGCGCGGGCGATCTCCGCCGCCACCCAGTCGAGCATCTCGGGATGGTAGCGGTGAATCTCGTACTGCAGCGCGGCGCGCGCGTCTCCCGGCGGGAGCTCGACCGGCCGGTTGAAGGCGCGCAACATCCGCGCCTCCAGCGCGCGCACGTCGGGCGCGGTGACGAACGACTCGGCGAAGGCCACCCGCTCGTCGCACACCTGCGCCAGCTCGGGCGCGCCCTCAGGGTCGGCGCCGAGGAAGCGCCGGTACCCCGCCCCGTGGTCGGCAATGAGCAAGGCAGACTGGACGTGGGGCAGCCACGCGGCCAGCACGTCGTGGGCCACCGGCGTATCTTCCTCGACGTTGTCGAAGATGACGTGCGTATACGTCTCCAACAGGTACTCCCGGCACAGCGGCAGGGGCCAGAGGTGGCGCAGGAAGACCTCCACCTGGAGCGAGAAATCGAGCAGGTTGTGGGCCAGACAGTAGTCACGGAAGCGCTCGGCGCACGCCTGCGCCTCGTCATAGATGCGCCGTTGGCTGGCCTCGCCGCTCCAGGCGTCCTTGAGCCGCGCGCCAATCTGCGTGTGCGGGAAGCCCACCACCGCCGCTTTGTTGAGGTTGTCGATGATCTGGCTGTAGAGCCGGTTGCGGTCGATCACCACGGTCTCGAAGTAGCCCTGGTCAAGCAGAGGATGCACCAGGCGGGCCATGTAATACTGGGCCGTCTCCAGAGTGAGGAACGTGGGATCATGATCGGGATGGGCGAACCCAGCCTCTTCGGCGATCAGGGGCCAGAACAGATCGACCATGCGCTGGGCCAGGCCGCCGACGGTGAAGACCGTCACCTGCCCGCCCGCGTCGAGCATGGGGCGATGCAGGGCTTCGTAGTAAGGGCTGGCCAGCGTGCGCTGCGGCACCAGCACCAGGATCGAGCGGGCCGGCACGCCTCGTTCGAGCAAGTGAAGCATCCGCGCCACACCGGCGGTAGTCTTGCCGGTGCCAGCAGGTCCCTCCAGGAAGAGCTTTTGCGCGATGGGCCGCTCGACGAGCGCGCGTTGAGCATCGGACAGAATCGGCAGTGTCATAGGCGATGGTCCTCCTCAAAGAGAATAGTACCCAAAATCGAGAAATCTGCCAGCAGCTACGCCAGGAAAATCGCCATAGCCCCGATCAAAGCCACCACCGTCCCCACCACGGCCCGCGCGCTGACGCGCTCCTTGAACAGCCACCATTCCAGGGGAATCAGGATGATGGGACTGAGCGCCATCAGCGTCGAGGCGATGCCCACCTGAGCGCGCTGCACCGCCAGCATCGACAGCGACATGCCGACCACCGGCCCCATCAACGTGGCCCCCAGCAACAGCGTCATCGCCGTGCGGTCCTTCAGGACGCGGTCGAGCGGGCCGACCTGCCGCCGCACCAGCGCCAGCGGCCAGAGGACCAGCGCCGCAACGAGCATGCGCATCAGCGCCGCCGACAAGGCCGAAAAGTCGCCCTCCAACCCCCGGCGCGAGAGCACCAACCCCAGCGCCTGCCCCAACGCGCCGCCCAGCCCCAACAACACGCCCAGCGCGTACTGCTTCGCGTCACAACACACCGCCGCCTGCTGCGAGCGCCGCTCCGACACCACCCAGGCAATGCCCGCCACCGTCACCAGAATCGCGCCGACCTGGGCCGGCCGGAGCGCCTCGCCCAGCCAGACCCACGCCAACAGCGTGCTGATCACCGGCACCGACGTCATCAACAGCATCGACCGGCGCGGCCCAATCAGCACGAACGCCTGAAAGAGCGCGCCGTCTCCCAACACCAGCCCGACGACGCCCGACACGCCCAGCCAGCCCCAGCGGGCCAGTCCCGCGTCGAACGGCAACACCTGCCCGTACAGCAGCAGGTGCGCCAGCGACAAGAAAATGACCGCCAGCAGCAAGCGGATGCGGTTGACCGCGTAAGAACCGATCCTCCGCCCCGCCAGCGTGAATTGGATGGACGTAATCGACCACAAGAAAGACGTTACCAATGCTGCAAGTTCGCCCATTCAACACCCTCTTTAGAACGTCGCAAGCACGGGTCTGAGACCCGCCCTTGCGCTATAGATCGACCAGCAGCGAAAGGCGGGCAATGGCCTGCTCCACGAACGCGCTGCTCTCGACGACGACGTCGATGGCCCGCTCGGGGCAGACGTCGGCGCAACGCCCGCAGCCCCGGCACGCGTCGCCAATCACGGCCCGCCCGTCTACCACACGGATCGCGTCCACGAAACACACGCCCTGCGCGCACGTCCCGCACCCCACGCACCGCTCGTTCACCAACACCGTCACGCCCGGCATGCGCACCACCTTAGCGCCGATCTGCGGCGCGATGTGCGGCAGCACCCGCCACAGGCAACAGCACGGGCAGCAGTGGCAGATGGTCAACAGCTCACGCCCCGGGCCGACGCCCATCCAGACCGTGTCCAGCTTGTTGCGGCCGATCATGTGGACCAGGCCCGCCTCCTGAGCGCGCCGGAGGTGCGCCAGTGCCTCCTCCTTCGTCGCCCGGTGCCCGAGTCGCGGGTTGATGCCCTCCACCGCCCGGCCCAGGAAGATGCACCCCAGATCGATCGGGTAATCGACGCACCCCTGCCCCTCACGGCACAGGCAGGTGTTCATGATCCAGTGCGTGCTGGCCTCTTCGATGAAGTGAGCCACGATCTGAGACGGGAGCACCATCTCACCCAGCGATTCGACCGTCTGGTTGACCTGCACCACCCGGTCCATCGGCAGATAGAGAATGTCGTCCCCGCCAAACAGCCAGTTGTCAAGAACGGTGCCAATAATGGGCAACCGCGTCGCTCTCGCCGCCAGAAAGCGCTGCGGAAACGCTTTCTTGATCAGTTTGACCATCCACATCGGCCGGCTCATGCCCTAGAACCCCCGCTGCTGGCCGGCCCACGGCGGTTCAGCGCCCGACGTGAACTCCTCGACGCTCGGTCCACCCAGGTGACGCAGCCGCCAGGTGCCGTAGAGATAGCTGAGCACCAACAACACCACCGTCGCGGGCCAGCCGGTGGCAATCTGCACCGCCGCCAGCGCCGTCGCGTCGCCATCCCGAAAGACGAAGAGCTGCAATGCCAGACGGACGATGTAGAAGGCCGCCCAGGCCAGAGTGACCTCGCTGTAGGCCGGGCGCACGCGCGGGTGCCAGTACCACCCCCACGGCCAGCGCCGGGCGAGGGCGCTGGTCCACGCCACCATCGGCCGGCGCACGACGACGCTCCCCACCGCCACCAACACCGTCACCGCGCCGGAGAGCAGGCTGGGCAACAGGTACCCCGCCGCCCGCCCGACCAACCACGCCACCGCGATGGCCAGCACCGTTCCCCCCACCCCGCCGAAGGCGTAGCGCAGCGGCTGGTGCCGCATCAGGCGTACGACAACAATCAGCGCGGCAAACGCCAGCGCGCCCCACACCGCCACCTCGAAGCCCGCCAACGCGTTCAACCCCACGAACGCCACCGGCGGCACCGTCACGTCGAACAGAGTGCTGCGCCCGTTCAGCACCGTGCGGAATTGGTCTGCCAGTTCACGAAACGTATCAACCACCATCCCTAACCTCCCCTGGCCGATAACAACACGCCCCACCGCCGGATTATACCCGGTTCGCACCGAATAACAACTTGGAGCCCGTTCGCTACGCTGTGCGCCTGGCAGTTACCCGCCTGCCGCGTTGAAGGGAGAAGTGGGGGTTTTGCGGGCGGCTTCGCCGCCCGCAAAACCCCCACTCCCCCTTTTCGCGGCGGGAAAGGCAGCTGCGAAGCGCAAGCTGAGCAGTTACCAAATTCGCGTGAATTGGTGTCGATTCGTAGCCGGAAAGGCTGCCTCGGGGAACACATGCCCCCAATTAAAAAGAAATACTTGACAAATATGGAGCTTTATGGTAAACTTCTCCAAGGCGGACAAATAAAATAAAAGGTGGTATATTAAATGAGCGAAATCCAAGCGACTGTTACAAATGACATGATGGTCAGTATCGTTTACACCCTGCGCCTCGACAACGGCGAGATTGCTGATTCCTCCGATGGACACGGTCCCTTGCAATTCGTGCACGGGCGGGGCCAGATTATTCCTGGCCTGGAAAAAGCCCTCTATGGTATGGGCGTGCATGAGGAAAAGGACGTGATCGTGGCCCCGGCAGAAGGGTACGGCGAGCGTGACCCCGAGGCAAACACGACGGTGCCCCATGACTCGTTTCCGCCCCACATGCAGCCCGAAGTAGGCATGCAGTTGTACGTGCGCGATCAATTGGGCCGCGCGATGCCCGTCTTCGTGTCTGAGATTCTGGACGAGGGCGTGACGCTCGACTTCAACCACCCGTTGGCTGGCGAGACGCTCCACTTCCACGTGAAGGTCGTGGGCGTTCGGCCGGCGACGCCGGCGGAATTGGCCCCCAGCGGATGCAGCGGATGCAGCTCGTGCTCGTCGTCGTCAGGGTGCTCCTGCTGATTCCTTACAAAGAAACGCGTGAAACCAAGGGCGGTGTGATGATCACACCGCCCTTTTTGATTGGCCTACTTCGAAAATAGGGGGCTTGCAGGGGCTCCGCCCCTGCACCCCGCCGGGGACCCCACGCTTCCCCTACGGCGCAAAAAAGGCCCGCACGTCCTGAATGTTCCGCGTGCGTCGGGCCGGCGGCAAGCTGTCGATCACCTGCTGGCCGTACCGCTTCGTATTGACCCGCGAATCGAGAATGGCGATCACCCCTCGATCCGTCTCCGTGCGAATCAACCGCCCCGCTCCCTGCTTGAGCGCCAAAATCGCCTCCGGCAGGGTCATCTCGTTGAACGGATTTCCACCCCGGTCGCGGATGCGCTGCTGGCGGTGCGCGACGACGGGGTCGTTCTGCGGAGAAAAAGGCAGCTTGTCGATGATCACCATCGACAGCGCCTCGCCAGGGACGTCGACGCCCTCCCAGAAGCTGCGCGTGGCAAAGAGTACCGCCCCATTCGGGTCACTCTGGAACATCTCCAATAACTCCCCCCGCGAAAGCCCCACCCCCTGGCAGTAACACGCATAGTCCAGGTGCGGGCTGATCAGGTCGTACAACTGATTCATCCGCCGCGTGCTGGTGCAAAGGACAAATGCCCGCCCACGGCTGGCCTGCACCAAGCGCCACACCTCCCGCCCCAACCGGAGCACGTAGTCGTCCTCCCCTACCCCGTACTGCGGTTCGAGCCCGCTCGGCGTGTAGATCAGCGCCTGTTCCGCGTAGTTGAAGGGGCTGTCGATCACCCGCTC
>JAFGOJ010000206.1 GCA_016926575.1 Anaerolineae bacterium
ATCCCCCAGCAGCGTCTTGGGGATTGCTTCGGGCGCTCCGCGCCCTCGCAATGACGTGTCGGTTGTGAGAGCTATTTTCGGAATAGCGTGGGGCCTTTTGCCCGCGGTCGCTGTATGGTATAATGGACACATAGAGGTGTATGACTATGATGAGAATGGATCGTTTCACGGAACGCGCACAAGATGCGGCCCAACGGGCCGTCGAAATTATGTCCCGCTACGGGCACACACAGGTCGATACGGAGCACATCCTGTTGGCTATGTTGGAGCAGCCCGACGGTGTTGTGCCCCAAATTCTGGAGTTTGTGGGCATCGACCCTGCGATGGTCCAGGAAAGGCTGGATCAGGCCCTCCAGAGCAGCCCCAAGGCGGGCATCTATGGGCGCGGCAATCTGGGGCAGGTGTTCATCACCCCACGGGTCAAGAAAATCCTGGACCTGGCGAATGACGAGGCCAATACGCTCAACGACGACTACATCTCCACCGAGCACATTTTCCTCTCCATCGCCAGCGAGCGCAACACGCAGGTGGCGCGCATTCTTGTGGAACTGGGACTGACGAAAGAACGCATCTCCCAGGCCGTTCAGGAGATTCGCGGCGGCCAGCGGGTGACCGACCGCCGTGCCGAATCCCGCTATCGCACGCTGGAAAAGTACAGCCGCGACCTGACGCAGATGGCGCGCGAGGGCAAACTCGACCCGGTGATCGGGCGGGATGAAGAGATTTTACGCGTGATTCAGGTCCTCTGCCGTCGCACCAAGAACAACCCGGTGCTGATCGGCGAACCGGGCGTGGGCAAGACGGCCATCGTCGAGGGCCT
The DNA here is from genome assembly GCA_016926575.1 of Anaerolineae bacterium. GTDB lineage: Bacteria > Chloroflexota > Anaerolineae > B4-G1 > DUEL01 > JAFGOJ01. Next base: position 821 of record JAFGOJ010000206.1, read on the forward strand.
AGCCCAGAAGATCGCGTCGGACGACGTGCCGGAGATTCTCAAGCGCCGCCGGGTGCTCCAGTTGGACCTGGCGGCCATGGTGGCCGGGACGCGCTTCCGCGGTGAGTTCGAGGAACGGCTCAAGGCCGCCATCGAAGAAGTGGAGCGCGCGCAGGGCGAGGTGATCCTGTTCATCGACGAGTTGCACACCGTGGTCGGCGCGGGGGCGGCTTCCGGCGCGCTGGATGCCTCCAGTATGATGAAACCGGCGTTGGCACGCGGCGAGTTGCAGTGCGTCGGCGCGACGACGTTGGACGAGTACCGCCAGCACATCGAGAAGGACGGCGCACTGGAACGGCGGTTCGCGCCCGTGTTCGTCGACGAGCCGACGGTCGAAGAGACCATCGCCATGCTGTACGGCCTGCGCGACCGGTACGAGGCGCATCACCGCGTCAGCATCTCCGACCACGCGCTGTCGGCGGCCTCCCGGCTGGCGCACCGCTATGTCACCGACCGCCGCCTGCCCGACAAGGCTATCGACCTGGTCGACGAGGCGGCGGCCAAGCTACGCGTGGCACTCTATACCCTACCGCCGGAGCTGAAACGGGCGGAAATGGAAATCAACCGCCTGCGGTTGGAAGAAGAGGCCGCCGGCAACCAGCGCGATTACGAGCGCGCCGCCGACCTGAAGACCAACCGCCTGCGGATGGAAGAAGAGTTCAAGGCCCAACGGGACGTTTGGCAGCAGGAGCACCAGCTCGACGAGACGGTCGAAGAGGAAGACATCGCCTCGGTCGTCGCGGCGTGGACCGGCATCCCGGTGGCGCGGATGATGGAAACCGAGGCGGAGAAGCTGCTGCGGATGGAGGAGGAGGTTCACAAACGCATCATCGGGCAGGAGGAGGCGGTGGCCGCGGTCGCCGACGCAATCCGGCGCGGGCGGTCGGGCCTCAAGGACCCCCACCGGCCCATCGGCAGTTTCATCTTTCTGGGGCCGTCGGGTGTAGGCAAGACGGAACTGGCCAAGGTGCTGGCCTGGTTCATGTTCGACGACGAAGATGCGCTGCTGCGCGTCGACATGAGCGAGTATCACGAGCAGCACACCGTCAGCCGCCTCTTCGGTGCGCCGCCAGGGTACATCGGCTACGAACAAGGTGGGCAGTTGACCGAATCGGTGCGCCGCCGGCCCTACAGCGTGGTCCTCTTCGACGAGGTGGAAAAGGCGCACCCCGATGTGCTGCATTCGCTGCTGCAAATCCTCGACGACGGCCGGCTGACCGACGGTCAGGGGCGCGCGGTGGACTTCCGCAACGCGGTGATCATCATGACGTCGAACGCGGGGACGGATTACATGGGCAAAGGCGGTTCGTTGGGCTTCATTCGCTCCGGCGGGGAAGCGCAACGCGAGGAGAGCGAGAACCGTCGCAAGGTCGAGGAGGCGTTGAAGAAGGTCTTCCGCCCGGAGTTCATCAATCGGGTCGACGAGATCATCATCTTCAGCCGGCTGACGCTGGAACAGGTCAAAGAGATCGTCGGGCTGCAAATGAAAGAGATCGCCGAACGCCTCTCGGACCAGGGGTTGGAGGTCGAACTGACCGAAGCGGCACGCGAGCGGCTGGCGAACGAGGGCTTTGATCCGGAGTTCGGTGCCAGGCCGCTGCGCCGGGCGCTCCAACGCTGCGTGGAAAGCCCGCTGAGTATCCAACTGCTGCGCGGCGACTTCGAGAGCGGCGACCGGGTGCAGGTCGACGTGAACGAGAAAGGCGAGCTGGTTTTCCGGTGCTTGCAGGCGCTGGAAACTGCCCAGCCGGCGAACGCCGTCGCATCCGATGTGCCGGCGCGGTAGTATCGGACAATGTCAAGGACAGCCCCACGTGATTGTGGGGCTGTTTTTTATTTTCTGGAGGAACTGCTCAGGTTACCTTCCCGGAAGCTACAGATGAAAAAAGGTATCAACCACAAAGAGCACAAAGGACACAAAGAAAAAGATGAAGGAATTGTGCGAGATTGCCCGAAAACCAGCACGAAGAGCGAGAGAATCTTAAGGCGAATATTAAAAATCTTTGTGTCCTTTGTGGTTGTTTCCCCTTTTTTCAGAGGAGTCAGGAATGATAAGTGATCCGCGCAGGTTCGAAAAGAGATGGCACTGGATCGCCCTGGCACTGTTGACCGGGCTGCTCCTCTCGGCTACGGGCGCGTTTGCGGCCACCCCTGCGCCGCCGGATACGGTCGACCCGGCGCTGCTGGACCTGCTGGTGCAGCGCGGCACGGCGGACTTCGTGGTGGAACTGGACGCCCAGACCGACGTGACGGGAGCGGCCCGCATCGACGACTGGCGCGCCCGCGGGCGGGCTGTCTACGATGCCCTGCGCGACACCGCGCGCCGCGCCCAGGCCCCCGTGATCGCCTACGCCGAACGGGAAGGGCTGTCTTACCGCGCGTTCTTCAGCGCCAACCGGCTCATCATCGAAGGCGGGTCGCTGCGCGCGGCGCTCGACGTGGCCGCACTGCCGGGCGTGGCCTGGGTGCGCGCACCGCGCTCGGCTTCTATCGACCCCGGTTTGGCTGAGATAGGGCCGGCCCAGCCGCGCGGCTCCTACTGGAACCTGGGCCTCCTCGACCCCGCTGGCGGCAGCTATGGCATCCAGGCGGCGCAGGTGTGGGATGTGTACGGCGTGCGTGGCGCGGGGATCGTGGTGGCCAACATCGACACGGGCGTCTACTACGAGCACGAGGCGCTGGTGCGCCAGTACCGTGGCAATCTGGGCGCGGGCGCGTTCGACCACGACTACAACTGGTATCTGCCCACCTACGGCTGCGGCGATGGCACCGCCCCGTGTGACAATCACAGCCACGGCACGGCGACGATGGGCATCATGGTCGGAGAGACCGCCAACTTGAGCGAGCAGACCGGGGCCGCGCCTGCCGCCGAGTGGATTGCCTGCAAGGGGTGCGAGGGGAGTTTTTGCAGTGAGGCCGCGCTGCTCGGCTGCGCCGACTGGATGCTGGCCCCTTGCCCCATTGGGGTCGAGCCCGGCGACCCCGCCTGCGATCCCGACCTGCGCCCGCACGTCGTCAACAACTCGTGGGGCGGCGACGGCGGGGACGGTTGGTATCGCCCGGCCATCCAGGCCTGGATCGCGGCGGGCATCTTCCCGGCCTTTTCCGCCGGCAACGCGTATGGATGCACTGCCCTTGGCTCGCCCGGCGACGCCCCGGAGGCGTTCGGCACCACGGCGCACACGTCCAGCGGCTCTCACCTGTACGCCAGTGGGCCGAGCACTTTCTTCCCCAACCCCAGTTGCGACCCGGCGGCCCACGAGATCGACCCGCACCTCAGCGCGCCGACCTACGTGCGCGCGCCCTACAATCAACAGGGCGGTTACTTCTTCTCCTTCAGCGGCACCTCAGCGGCCAGCCCGCACACGGCAGGAGCGGTGGCCCTCCTGTGGTCGGCCGTGCCCGAGCTGGTCGGCAGCGTCGATAGCACGTTCACCTTCCTCGAACAGTCGGCCAACGGGAGCGTGCCGGCGGGAAGCTGCGGCAAGCCCGCCTGCGCCGGCGCGGCGGCTGCGCCCAACTTCACCTACGGCTGGGGGTATTTGGACGCGCTGGGGGCGGTGGAGTTGGCGCGCCGCCACGAGGGCGGGGCGGCGTTGGCCGGGCTGGTGACGGAAGCGGGCGGCAGCGCGCTGCCCGGCGTGAGCATCGATGCGACGTCGAGCCCCACGTTGACCTGGCATACCACCACCGACGCGGCCGGCGCGTACCGCCTGGCACTGTTCAGTGGCACCTACACGCTGGAAGCGTCCAGGTACGGCTACTGGACGGCCGTTGAGACGGGGGTGCGGATCACCGGCGGCGTGACGGCGACGTGGAACGTGGCTCTGGAAGCGGCGACGTTCTACACCGTGAGCGGCACCGTCACCGACGGGGCGACGGGATGGCCGCTGTATGCGCGCATCGACGTGGGCGGGTTTCCCGGCGGGCCGTTCTGGACGGATCCACAGACCGGGCAGTACGCGCTGGCGCTGGCCGAGGGGGTCACGCACACGTTTCACGTCAGCGCGTGGACGGAGGGGTACATATCCGGCGAGCGCGTCGTCGCACCACTGACCGGGGAGCGGGTCGAAGACTTCGCGCTGGAGGCCGATGCAGCTGCGTGTGGCGCGCCGGGGCGTTACCAGATCGTGGCGCTGGCGGAGACCTTCGACGTCACGCCGACTGCGTGGACCGCGGTGGACAACGTGGGCAACGGCCAGGTGTGGCGCTTCGACGACCCGGGCCGGCGCGGCAACCTGACCGGCGGCGAGGGCGGGTTCGCCGGCGTCGACAGCCTGTTCTACGGCTATGATGGGATGCAGGACACGGAACTGCGCACGCCGGTGCTGGATGTCTCCGGCTACGCGACGGTGACGCTGGCGTTCGGGCACGATTTTTACTGGTATAACTACGGCGGGAGCGAGGTGGCGAGCGTGGGCGTCAGCCTGGACGGCGGGCTGGCGTGGACGCCGGTGTTCACCCGCGCGGGGGCCAGCGACCGCGGGCCGCAGCAGGAGCTCGTCGATCTGACCGCTTTGGCTGCCGGGCAGCCGGGCGTGATGCTTCGCTTTCGCTACTACGATGCGGCGCACGACAACTGGTGGCAGGTGGACGACGTCGTCGTGGGCGATCTGACCTGCCGGGTAGGCTCCGGCGGGCTGGTCGTGGGCCACGTTTACGACGACAACACCGGCGCGGCGGTGGTGGGGGCCGCCGTGGTCAGCGTCGAGGGCGGCGCGATCAGCGCAGCGACGCCCGACGACCCCGCCGTCGGCGACGGGTTCTACGTCCTTTTTGCGCCGGATGGCCCGCAAACGATCACCGCCACGATGTCGGGGTATGCCACGGCCATGGCCACGGCCACTGTGGTCCACAGCGAGGCTGTGTGGCAAGACGTGTATCTGACCGCAGGCCGGTTGGCCTACGCGCCGCCCGTTCTGACCGCTACGCTCGACGCGATGGCGACGGTCACACTGCCGCTGACGCTGGAGAACACCGGCGGGGCCGCGCTGGCGTACGAGATCGGCAGCGCGGCGTCTTGGCTGAGCGCGACGCCGGTCACAGGTTCGATGCCGGTGTCGGGGAGCCAGGTCGTCAGTGTCACCATTGCGGGGATTCACCAGCCGGGCGTTTATCAGGCGGCGCTGACCATTGCGGGCGACACGCCCTATCCGTCCGGTCGCGTCCCGGTGACGGTGACGGTGCTGCCGCTGGAGAGTTGGGGCAAGCTGGCGGGCACGGTGACCGGCCTGGGCTACTGCGACGCGGCCCCCAGCGGGTTGGAGGGGGCGGTAGTGCGTGTTGAAAACAGCGCCGGCGTCTCCTGGACCGTCACGACCGACGCGCAGGGGGAGTACTGGTGGTGGTTGGACGAGGCACGCAGCCCGCTGACCGTCACAGCCAGCCACGACGCGCACAGTGCGAGCGTGGCGACGGGGGTGCTCGTCACGCGCGGGTTGACGACGACCGCGTCGTTCGACCTGCGCTGGTTGCAGCCGTGCGTCCGCGTTGTGCCGGAGGCGATCAGTGTTACGCATTGGATGGGGTTGAGCAGCACGGTGGCGCTGAGCCTTACCAACAGCGGGGCCGTGTCGACGCCGTTCACACTGGGGGGGAGCGCGGCGTGGCTGACGGCGGAACCGGTCAGCGGGACGCTGGCGGCGGGGGGCCGCACGGTGGTCGAGGTGACGGCGCGGGCGCTGCCGACCATAGGGGGCGGTGTCTACGTGGCGGCGCTGGCCGTCGACACGCACGATCCGGTACAGGCGCGCATCGACGTGCCGGTGACGATGGAGGTCGAGGCGGAGTTTGCGTATCTGCCGCTGGTGATGCGGGAATAGCAGCCATGATCGCTTTCGCTCACAGCCGATGGACGAAAGTGTAGCTCACGCTTTCAGCGTGACACCCGCTCGGCGCGGGTCCACGACCCGCACCACCGCCGGGTCACGGACCCGGCGGGAGCAAGAACGCGGCCTATTTTCGAAGTAGGGTACATTCTTCCGCAATCGGCGAAGGTCGTGTATAATACGCGCCTGGAAAGCACTCATCTCACGCAGCCGCCTTCCCGGAGTCTCAGAGCTTACGGGAAGGTGGTGTGATGAAAGAGGACGGGTTTATGTGCGGTATTTTTGGGATTGTGGTGAAAGAAGAGCAGCCTTTGGGCGACATTCTCGTCCGGGCGGGGCGGCAGTTGTCGTACCGGGGGTACGATTCGGTGGGGTGTGCCACGCTTCTCGCCGATGGTCGCATCGATCTGCGCAAGGACGTGGGTAAGGTCGACGAGGTCGACAGCCGTCTTCACTTTACCGAGATGGTGGGACAGCGTGGCATCGTCCAATTGCGCTGGGCGACCTTCGGCGCGCCCTCTCATGCCAATGCGCAGCCGCACCTCGATTCGGATGGCGACATGGTCGGTGCGCACAACGGCAACGTGGTCAACAACATCGAACTGCGCGAGCAGTTCATCGCCGAGGGGATGACTGTGCGCTCGACCAACGACGGGGAGACGTGCGTCCACGCGGTGGAGCGGTACGTCGACCGGGGGTATGACATCGTCGAGGCGATCCGGCGCGCGTATCACGACCTGGAGGGGGACTACGCCTTCGTCATCGGGCGGGTGGGCGACGACCGCCTCTACGCGTTCAAGAAGGGGTCTGGGCTGGTCGCCGGCGTCCTCGACGGGGCCACGTGCGTCTCGTCGGATCTGCCTTCGATCCTGCCGCTGACGCGCCACGTAATGCGGGTGCGGGATGGAGAGATCGTGGTGCTGCGGGCGGAGGGCTTGGAGGTGTTGAGCCTGGAGGACGGGCAGCCGATTGCCCGCGAGGTCGAGGTCATCACCGAGAGCATGGCCTCGGTCGAAAAGGGCGGTTACCCGCACTTTATGCTCAAGGAGATTTACGAGCAGCCTGCGGTGGCCCGCGAACTGCTGCACTTGCTGGACGCGTCGCCGCACGTCGGTGCGATGGCGGAGCGGATGGCCGACGCACGCCATCTTTACCTCATTGGGTGCGGCACCAGCTACCACGCCTGTCTGGCGGGCGCGGTCTACGTGGCCCAGTTGGCCGGGCGGCCGGCGATTCCCATCCTCGCGCCGCAGTTCATCGCGCAGTACGGGCCAGCGGTGGGGCCGGAGGACGTGGGGGTATTCGTCAGCCAGAGCGGGGAGACGAAGGACGTGCTGAACGCCCTGGAGGTCGCCCGCAAGCGCGGGATGGGCATCCTGGGGCTGGTCAACGTCCTGGGATCGACGTTGATGGTGGAAAGTGAGCACTACCTGCCGATGGCCTGTGGGTATGAGATCAGCGTACCGGCCACGAAGACGTTTACGAACCAGGTGATCGCCTTCCTCTACCTGGCGATGCGCATGGGGGGCGGCACGGTAGATGGGCTGGCGCGCCTGCCGGATTTGTTGGAGGAGACGCTGGCGCTGGTCGAGCCGCAGGTGGCGGCGTTGGTGCCGCTGCTGG
>JAFGOJ010000207.1 GCA_016926575.1 Anaerolineae bacterium
ATCCCCCAGCAGCGTCTTGGGGATTGCTTCGGGCGCTCCGCGCCCTCGCAATGACGTGTCGGTTGTGAGAGCTATTTTCGGAATAGCCATAGTAGACAAAGAATCTGAGGAGGTTTTTCCATGTCGTATCGTGATCAGTGGCTGGTGTGTGAAACGTGCGGTGAGAAGTTCGTCTTTACGGTAGAGGAGCAGAGGAAACAGAGCCAGTTAGGGTTCGAGGTGTCTCCGCCCTCTGTCTGCCAGAAATGCATTCAGAGCGTCGACCTAGGGCCGGGGCCTCACGAGGGGGCGGTCAAGTGGTTCAGCGCGTCGAAGGGCTACGGCTTCATCGTTCAGCCGAACGGGGAAGAGATCTTCTTTCACCGCAGCAGCATCATCGACGGCGACCCCGAGGCGTTCAACGACGGCAGCCGGGTCACGTACCTGGTGGAGCAGTCGTCAAAGGGGCCGTCGGCGGTCGACGTGGCGTTGTTAGAGGACGATTGAGGCCGTGGGTAAGAGGGCAGAGCAGGCTTCCCCCAACGTCTTGATCGCCGACGACGACCCGAAGATGGTGGCGTTGATTCGGGAGGTGCTGGAGCACGGCGAGTGCCAGGTGCAGGCCGTCAACTCCGGGGTCGAGGCGTTGGAGATTCTGCGCCAGGAGATCCGCTGCGGGCGTCCCATTGACGTGCTGATTCTGGACATCATGATGCCCGGCATCGACGGGTACCAGGTCATCAAGCGGGTCAAGGAGGATGCAGAGATCGCCACGACGTCGATCCTGGTGACCACGGCGCTGACGTCTGTCTCAGACAAGACGTTGGGGCTGGGGATGGGGGCGGACGATTACCTGACCAAGCCCTTCGATGCGCGGGAGTTGCTGGCGCGCTTCCAGGTGATCATGCGCATGCGGCGGACGGAGCAGGCTGTGCGCCAGCGCAACCGCGAGCTGGGCGCGCTGAACGAGATCAGCCGCACGGTCACGTCCAGCCTGGACCTGGATGAGGTGCTGGAGGCGACGATGCAGGGCATCCGCGAGATCCTGCACGTGGAAGCCGGTTCGCTGACCTTGATGGACGAGGACACGGGGGAACTGGTCTTCCGCAAGACCCTCAGCCCGCAGCAGAGCTGGGTGGCCGGGCGCAGCTTCCAGCCGGGGGAGGGCATCGTGGGGCACGTGGTAGCTACCGAGCGGCCCTACTTCACCAACGACATTGCGAGCGATGGCCGGTTGTTCAGGCCCAGCGTGGACGAGGGGGCGGGCTTCACCACGCGCGCGGTGCTGTGCGTGCCGTTGATGGTGCGCGGGCGCGTCATCGGCGCGATCGAGCTGATCAACAAGCTGGGAGGGGCGTTCACCGAGGCCGACCTGGACCTGTTGCAGACGATGGCGGGTTCGGTGGCGGTGGCGGTGGAGAACGCACAGTTGTACAGCGAGCTGGCGGACTTTACGCACGAGCTGGAGCGTTCGCAAGCGCAGTTGGTGCAGGCGGAGAAGATGGTGGCAATCGGGCGGCTGGCGGCGTCGATTGCGCACGAGATCAACAACCCGCTCCAGTCGATTCACAACTCGCTGCACCTATCGGCGATCCCTGTGCTGCCGGAGGACAAGCGCAGCGAGTACCTGCGCATGGCGCAGAGCGAGGTGGCGCGGCTGATCGAGATCGTACAGCGCATGCTGGAGTTCTACCGCCCGTCGCGGGGCGGGCAGGTGCAGACGGACGTCAACCAAGTGCTGCAAAACGCGCTGGCTATCGCCGACAAGCGCCTGCAGCATGCCCACATTCAGGTTCACACGCGTCTGGCGTCTGACCTGCCGACCATTCCGGGGGTGCCGGACCAGTTGGCGCAGGTGTTCCTCAACATCATCATCAACGCGATCGACGCGATGGTGGATGGGGGAGACTTGCGGCTGGGGACGTTGCTCTCGGACGATGGGGAGTGGGTGCTGGTGGCATTTCGGGACTCGGGGCCGGGGTTGACGCCCGAGCAGGTGGCGCACGTTTTCGAACCGTTTTTTACCACCAAGTCAGAGGGCACGGGGTTGGGGCTGGCCGTCAGCTATGGCATCGTCGAGCGGCACGGGGGCACGATCGAAGTATCCAGCCAGGTATCTCAAGGCGCAACGTTCATCGTGCGGCTTCCGGTGCATCCGGCCCAGGTCAAAGCGTGAGGCATCGTTCCCAAGTCATAGGAGCAGAACAATGGATTCGAAATACGCACGCGTCCTTGTAGTGGATGATGAGGTGACGGCTCGCGTGACGCTGGCCGAGGTGCTGCGCTTGGAGGGGTATCACGTTGAGATGGCCGAGAATGGCGCGCAGGCGATCGACGTGCTGGAGAGCCAGCCGCCGTTCGACCTGATGGTGCTCGATCTGAAGATGCCGGGGATGGACGGGTTGCAGTTGACCGAAGTGGTGCAGGAGACGTCTCCGGGCACAGTGATCATTTTGCTGACGGCGTTCGGCACGTTGGAGACGGCCATTCAGGCGATTCGGCGCGGGGCGCACGATTACCTGCTCAAGCCGTGTCCCATCCCACAGATTTTGGAGAGCGTGCGCGAGGGATTGACGAAGCGACAGCGCGACCAGCATCGTCAGGACCTGGTGCAGCAGTTGGAGAAGATGATGGGCGAGCTCGTAGCGGTGGAGCGGGGCGAGGCGACCGTGCTGCCGCTTTCGTCACAGGAACACGTGTTGACGGTACAGGACGTCGAGCTGAACCGCGACCGGCACGTGGTGTCGATTGCCGGGCGCGCCATCGACCTGACGCCGACCGAGTTCAAGCTGCTGGCGTGCATGATGGAACGGGCGGATCAGGTGTGCAGTCCCCAAGACCTGGTGCGCAGCGCGCAAGGGTACGATACCGATCCGTGGGGCGCGCGGGCGATCGTGCGCGTCCACATTCGGCGCTTGCGCCAGAAGTTGGAGGTCGACCCGATCCATCCGCGTTACATTGTCAACGTGCGGGGGGTGGGCTACATGTTCCCTTCCCGCCCGGAGGAGGGTGCGACGGAAGAAATCGAGAACTGAGGGCCTGTAACACAACCGTAACTGCCTCGAAACCCCTTCATGGGCTTGTGTGTGGTAAGCTAATGGCAGCATCGTTATGGAGGGGAGTCCCGTGTCAAGTGCTGATAACGGCCAACAAGTGGGTGGGTTGACGTCCAGACGGAGTGAGGCGCTCCAGCGCGTACTGACGGCCCTGCGGCGGGATACAATTGCTCAGTGTGTCTTGTTGGTGGATCAGGAAGGCAGCCTGATTGCCGGGGCAGGTGGTGGGCAGGACCGTCTTTTGGGCGGTGTGTTGCCCATATTGGCCGGCGAGATTGCGGTGGTGAGCCGGTTGGGCCAGAAATGGGACGAGGCGGCGGTCATCAGCCTGCATCACTACGGTGGGGGGGATTACGAGATATACGCGGCGTCGGCGGCGGATACGCCGTACCTGCTGGTGGTGGTTACGGGGGAACGGCCGTCGGCATATTCCAGCGTGATATGGCTCTTTATCCGGCGCACGATGCAGGAGTTGCGTTGGATTTTGCGGAACACAGATCATGCGGCAAGCGGCGTGGACGGAGCGCAGATCGGTGGCCTGACGGCGACACAGGCGCGGGCGTTGGGCCTGCTCGCCGAGGAAACAATCACAGAGACGGTAACGAGCAAAGAGGAAACGTAAACGATGGGAGAAGAAAAACGACGCAGCTTATTCGAATGGGTTTCTGACTCCTGGCAGCGGATCAAAGAACGCGGGGGCTTGGATAAGGTACGGGTACGGCGGCGCGGGTTGCGCAAGAGCATGCGCCAGGCGCTGTGGCTCAGCCGTAAAGAGCGGGAGAAAGAGGAGCGCGAGCGGCAAGCTTGACTTGAGGGGGCTTTGTGGTAGAATACGTCCCTGTTGGGCCCCCATCGTCTAGCCTGGTCTAGGACACAGGCCTTTCAAGCCTGCGACACGGGTTCAAATCCCGTTGGGGGTAC